>JACMQR010000020.1 GCA_014376885.1 Polaromonas sp. | reverse complement strand
GTATTTTTTGCCGATGATGGGCAGCATCTGGTCCTGCCCAACCGACCAGATGCTGCAGTTCCCGGTGGCCACCATGGTTCGTTTTTGCCACAACCACGGCTTGATCCAGGTTACCGACCGGCCGCAGTGGTGGACGGTGCGTGGCGGGGCGCGCCATTACGTGGACAAGATCACCGCCGGCATTGCCGACAAGCGGCTGAACACGCCGGTGGAACGCATCGAGCGCGATGCCAGCATGCTGCGCGGCGGCGTGCGCATCGTCACCCGCAACCAGGTCGAGCATTTCGACCAGCTGGTGCTGGCCGTGCATTCCGACCAGGCGCTGGCTCTGCTGGCCCAGGCCAGCCCGGCCGAGCGCGCCACGCTGGGCGCCATCCGCTACCAGCCCAACCGGGCGGTGCTGCACACCGACAGCGCGGTGCTGCCGCAAAGAAAGCTTGCCTGGGCCGCCTGGAACTACGAGCGCGCAGCGCACGCCGACCGCGAATCGTCCGGCGTCTGCCTGCATTACCTGCTCAATATGCTGCAGCCGCTGCCCTTTGCACAGCCGCTGGTGGTGTCGCTCAATCCGGTGCGCGAGATTGCGCACCAGCACATCCTGGGCGAATACGACTACATGCATCCGGTGTTCGACCTGGCCGCCACCCGGGCGCAGCAGGCGTTACCCGGCCTGCAAGGCCAGGCGCACAGCTATTTTTGCGGCGCCTGGACCGGCTACGGCTTTCATGAAGATGGGCTGAAGTCGGGCCTGCAGGCCGCCCGGCTGCTGCTGGCGCAGCATGCCCGGCACGCGCCGGTCGCTCAGGCCCTGCACGGCGTGCCGGCATGAGCCACCCGCCGGTTGCAGACGCGCCGCTGATCGGCTTCGGCCAGGTCATGCACCGCCGCCTGCGGCCGGTCGGCAACACCTTCAACTACCCCACCTATTTTTTGCTGCTGCCCATGCGCAGCCTGCAGGCCAATGGCAGCGGCGCCCTGGCGCACAACCGGCGCAGCGCCCTGAGCTTTTTTGACAGCGACCATGGCGACGGCGGCGGCAACGCCCTGGCCTGGCTGGACGCGCTCTTGCAGCGCGAAGGCGTGGAGGACGCCGGCGGCGAAGTCTGGCTGCACACCTACCCGCGGGTGCTCGGCTATGCCTTCAAGCCGGTGAGCTTTTGGTACTGCCACCGGCCGGATGGCAGCCTGCGCGCCATCGTCGTCGAGGTGAACAACACCTTCGGGCAGCGCCACTGCTATTTGCTCGATGCGCCACAATACGGCCAGCTGCTCACCGCCGACAAGGTGTTCCATGTCTCGCCCTTTTGCACCCTGGCCGGCAACTACCGGTTTCGTTTCCTGCAAACCGAGCGCAACGGCGTGCGCTCCACCCTGGCGCGCATCGACTACCACGACCATGCAGGCGACGCTGTCGGACCGCTGCTGCAAACCAGCGTCAGCGGCGTCCTAGAGCCGGTCACCCCGGCCAGCCTGCGCAAGGCGCTGTGGCGCTATCCGGCCATGACCTGGGGCGTGGTGGCGCGCATCCACTGGCAAGCCTTCAGGCTGTGGCGCAAACGCATTCCCTTCATCAGCAAACCCGACCTTCCCACAAACTCTGTGACGCGATGACCACTCTGAGCCCCTCTTCCCTGCCCGCCAGCCAGCCGATTCCCCGCGACGCGCCCGGCGCCGCGCGCACCGCCCTGAAAATGCTCCGCCGCCTGAGCCACGGCACGCTGACGGTGCAGCTGCCCGGCGGCTCGCTGCAGCGCTTTGGCTCGGGCGCCGCGCCCATGGCCAGCTTGCACCTGCACAACTGGAACCCGTGCGCTGCCGCGCTGCGCTCGGGCGACATCGGTTTTGCCGAAAGCTACATTGCCGGCGACTGGACCACGCCGCATCTGGCCGACCTGCTGGAGTTGCTCATCGTCAACCGCAAGGAAGTCGAAAGCGCGATCTACGGCAGCTGGCTGGGCCGCCTGGCCTACCGCATCAAGCACCTGCTCAACCGCAACACCCGGGCCAACAGCCAGAAAAACATCCATGCCCATTACGACCTGGGCAATGCGTTCTATGCCCTGTGGCTGGACGGCACGATGAACTACTCGTCGGCCATCTTCGCGTCGCCCGAGACCACGATGGTGGACGGCCAGCATGCCAAGGTGCGCCGCGCCTTGCGCATGGCGCAGGTCAGGCCGGGCGACCGGGTGCTGGAGATCGGCTGCGGCTGGGGCGCGCTGGCTGAAATGGCCACCACCGAATTCGGCGCCGCGCTGGTCGGCGTGACATTGAGCACCGAGCAGCTCGACTGGGCCAACCAGCGCATGGCCCGCCTGGGCCTGTCCGGCAAGGCAGAGCTGCGCCTGCAGGACTACCGCGACATTGGCAAAACCACGCCGGACGCGCCGTTTGACGCGGTCTGCTCGATCGAGATGGTCGAGGCGGTCGGCCGCGAATACTGGCCCGAGTATTTCCAGACCGTGGCGCGCCTGCTCAAACCCGGCGGCCAGGCCTGCATCCAGACCATCGTGATCGCCGACGAATTGTTCGAGCGCTACATCGGCTCGACCGACTTCATCCAGCAGTACATCTTTCCGGGCGGCTGCCTGCCCTGCCCGCGGGAGTTTCGCGTCCAGGCCAATGCCGCCGGCTTCGACATCACCGACGAGTTTTCATTCGGCCCGGACTATGCGCGCACCCTGCGTCTGTGGCGGGAGGCTTTTCTGGCTCAGGAGGCGCGGGTGCTGCAGCTCGGCTTTGACAAGCGCTTCATGCGCATCTGGGAGTTTTACCTGGCGTACTGCGAAGCCGCTTTTGCGCAAGCCAACACCAGCGTCATGCAGTTCACCCTGCGCCGGCGGCCATGACACGCACCAGCCGGCGCAGAGCGCTCCAGGCCTGCCTGGCGCATCTGCTGCTGGGCGCTGCCGCTAGCGCACCGGCGCAGCCGGCCGCATCGGGCGCGCCAGCGGCGGCCGGCATCCCCGACCTGCCGGCCGAGCTGAAAACTTCCCTGCCCCAGGCCAGGCTCATCGGCAGGGGGCGGCTGAAGTTCTGGGGCTTCGAGGTGTACGACGCGCGCCTGTGGGCGCCGGCCGGTTTCGCGCCGGCCCGCTATGGCGCTTTTACGCTGGCGCTGGAGCTGGCCTACCTGCGCGACTTCAAGGCGCTGGACATCGCCGAGCGGTCCCTCAAGGAAATGCGCCGCAGCCAGCTCATCGGCGACGACCAGGCGGCCCAGTGGGGGGCCGAGATGCTGCGGGTGCTGCCCGATGTGCGCCGGGGCGACCGCCTCACCGGCCTGCACCGGCCGGACGAAGGCGCCGCCTTCTGGGTCAACGGCCAGGCCAGCGGCGAGATTCGCAACGCCGAATTCAGCCGGCTGTTTTTCGGCATCTGGCTGTCGCCCAAAACCTCCGAGCTGCCCTTGCGCGCCGCCTTGCTCGGTGAAAGCCGCGAATGAGCGCGCCGGCCGACGCGCCCGCCCTGCCCGCGCATGAGGCCAGCACAACCGGCGCTTTCTCAACGCGAAGCGGCCTGGCCTATGGGCTGCTCGGCCTGCCGCTGGCCTTTGTGGCACTGCCGCTGTATGTGATCTTGCCGAACCACTATGCGCGCGAGTTCGGCATGCCGCTGGCCACCCTGGGGGCGATTTTGCTGGCGGCGCGGCTGTTCGATGCGCTGATCGATCCGCTGCTGGGCCGCCTGAGCGACCGGCTTTTTGCCCGTTCGCTGCGCGCGGTGCTCCGTCTGGGCGCGCTGGCGGCGGTGCTGCTGGCGCTGGGCTTTACCGGGCTGTTTTTTCCCTGGCAGGGCGTGCGCGATTCTCCTGTCGGCCTGGCCGCCTGGGCCGGCGCCATGCTGGTGCTGACCTACGCCGCCTACAGCGCGCTCAGTGTGTCCCACCAGTCGTGGGGCGCGATGCTCGGCGGCAACGAGGTCCAGCGCAGCCGCATCGTCGCCTGGCGCGAAGGGCTGGGCCTGGTGGGCGTGGTAGTGGCATCCATTACGCCGGCAGTGCTTGGCCTGCCTGCGACAACAGCTATTTTTTTCATAGCGCTTCTGGCTGGCTGGCTGGCTTGGTGCCGGGCGCCCGAACCCGCAGTGCAGCGCGCGAGCCGGCTACCGGCAGCAGGCTCTTTGTGGCTGCCGCTGCGCTCGCGCGCCTTTCACCGGCTGCTGGGAGTGTTCATGCTCAACGGCATCGCCAGCGCAGTGCCGGCCACGCTGGTGCTGTTTTTCATCCAGGACCGCCTGCAAGCGCCGCCCGCCTTCGAGCCGCTGTTTCTGGGCAGCTATTTTCTGGCGGCGGCGCTGTCCATTCCGCTCTGGCTGGCGGTCGTCAAGCGGCTCGGGCTGGCGCGCACCTGGCTGGTAGGCATGGGGCTGGCGATTGGCGTGTTTGCCTGGGCATCGCAGCTTGGCGCGGGCGACATGCTGGCGTTTGCCATCATCTGCGCGCTGTCCGGGGCGGCGCTGGGCACCGACCTGGCGCTGCCCGGCGCACTGCTGGCCGGCGTGATCCAGGCCAGCGGCCAGTCCGGCCAGTCCGAAGGCGCCTATTTTGGCTGGTGGAATTTCGCCACCAAGCTCAACCTGGCGCTGGCCGCCGGTCTGGCGCTGCCGCTGCTGGCCCTGTTTGGCTATGCGCCCGGCAGCCGCAGCGCTGCCGCACTCGATGCGCTGGTCATTGCCTACTGCGTGCTACCCTGCCTGCTCAAGCTGCTGGCTGCAAGCAGCGCCTGGGTTCTTATCGTCCCACCTTCTGAAAGCGCCGTCCCATGAACTGCCTCCAACCCACTGCCTCGGTTTTCAAGGGCGCACTGGCCACGCTCATGCTGTCGACCGCGTTGCTGTCGGGCTGCGCCGGCCCACAGGTCGCCGACTATGCCGCCGAGCAGCCAGTGCTCGACATGCGCCAGTATTTCAGCGGCACGCTGGACGCCTACGGCCTGTTCACCGACCGCTCGGGCAAGGTCGTCAAGCGCTTCACCGTTGTCATGAAATGCAACTGGCAGGGACCGCCCGGCATGGAAACCGGCGTGCTCGACGAGGACTTCACCTACTCCGACGGCACCAAGCAGCGCCGCATCTGGACGCTCAAGCGCCAGCCCGACGGGCGCTTTACCGGCACGGCGGACGATGTGCTGGGCACGGCGGTCGGCCAGGAAAAAGGCAACGCCTTTCGCTGGGGCTACACGCTCAAGCTGCCAGTGGACGGCCGCATCATCGAGGTGCAGTTCGACGACTGGATGTACCTGATGAACGACAAGGTGATGCTGAACAAGGCGCAGATGAGCAAGTTCGGCGTCAAGCTGGGCGAGGTCACGCTGTCGTTCGTGAAGCGCTAGAAATACCCCGAAAAAGGCATCAAATCAGCTTTTTGTGCAAGCGCTGCGGGCACTTTTAGCTATTAAATTCATAACGAAAAAGCATTGGCCATGTCCTTTAACCCCCTGCTGCCCGACTGGCGCGGCAAAAATGTCTGGCTGGTTGGTGCGTCCAGCGGCATTGGCCAGGCCACGGCGCATGCGCTGCATGCGGCGGGCGCGACCGTGTTTGTCTCGGCCCGCAACGCAGCGGCACTGACCGGCTTTGCCGACAGCCATCCGGGCGCGCAGGCGCTGGCGCTTGACGTCACCGACCCGGCGGCCCTGAAGGCAGCGGCGCAAACCGTGCTGGCCGCCGGACCGCTGGCGCTGGTGATGTACTGCGCCGGCCACTACAAGGAACAGCGCGCCACCGCCTTCGATCTGGCCGACATGCTCCAGCACAACAAGGTCAACTACCTCGGCGCGCTTTACCTGCTCGACGCCGTGCTGCCGGGCCTGCTGGCGCAGCAGTCGGGCCACATCAGCCTGGTCAGCAGCGTGGCCGGCTACACCGGCCTGCCGCAAAGCCTGGCCTACGGCCCGACCAAGGCGGCGCTGATCAACCTGGCCGAGACGCTCTACCTGGACCTGCAGGACAGCCACATCGGCGTCAGCCTGGTGTGCCCGGGCTTTGTCAAAACGTCGTTGACGGCCCAGAACAAGTTCACCATGCCAGCCCTGATCACTGCTGAACAAGCCGCGCAGGAAATCTTGCGCGGCTGGCGCCAAGGGGAGTTTGAAATTCACTTTCCCAAGCGCTTTACCCGCTGGATGAAGGCCCTGCGCCTGCTGCCCTACCGCGCCCGTTTTGCCGCCGTGCGCAAAATCACCGCGCTGTGAGCACCGCGCCATGAAGCCTGCCGCCGCCGACCATCTGCCGCCAGCGCTACCGATGCGGGAGGCAGCCACGCGAGTGGTCGAGTTTTTCGAGCAGCTCGCGCCCGCCAGCCTGGAACGGCTGGACGAAATTTATGCGCTTGATGCCTATTTCAAGGACCCATTCAACGAGGTGCACGGCCTGCCAGGCATCCAGCAAGTGTTCAGCCACATGTACGAGGCGCTCGAGCAGCCGCGCTTTGTCGTCACCGGCTGCATCGTGGACGGCGACGCCTGCTTTTTGACCTGGGATTTTTACTTCCGCTTCAAACGCTTTGATACCGAGGCGCTGCAGACCGTGCGGGGCGGCTCGCACCTCAAGTTCAATGCCGCCGGGCTGCTGGAGTTTCACCGCGACTACTGGGACGCGGCCGAGGAGCTGTATGAAAAGCTGCCGCTGGTCGGCGCGCTGATGCGCTGGCTTAAAAAACGCGCACGGCAGTAGCAGCCGGGCGACAAGGCCGGATCAGCCGGCCTGCGTTTCGACAAAGCTCGGCCGCAGCGACAGCTTATCCTGCAGCTTGGCCAGTTTCGGGTGGGTGTCACGCCAGGCGATTTGTGAAAAACGGAAATCCAGGTAAGCCAAAGCGCAGCCGACGGCCACATCGGACAGGCTGAAATGCACCCCGCTGCAGTAGGCCTTGTCGCCCAGGCCCTTGCTCATGGCCTGCAGGGCGATATCGATTTTTGCCATCTGCCGGGCAATCCAGGCTTCGCAGCGCTGCTCAGCGCCGCGGCCGGCCCAGGTGGCTTCAAGCCGGGCCACCAGCGCGGCATCCATGACGCCGTCGGCCAACGCTTCCCAGGTCTTGACTTCGGCGCGTTCGCGGCCCTGCGCCGGAATCAGCTTGCCCACCGGCGACAGCGTGTCGAGGTACTCGACAATCACGCGCGAGTCGAAGATGGCCTCGCCGGCTTCCATCACCAGGCAAGGCACCTTGCCCAGCGGGTTGGACAGGTGGATCTGGGTGTTGGCGGCCCAGACATCTTCCAAAACGAGTTGGTAGTCGAGCTTTTTCTCCAGCATGACAATGCGCACCTTGCGGACATAGGGACTGGTGGCGGATCCGATGAGTTTCATGGTGGGCTGGGTTCTTGTCGTGACGGGAGAGCCCCCTATTCTATCGAGTCGGGGCGCATTTTGACTGACGCCCAGCGATTGGCGGCACCGGGTCCGCGCGGCCTACAATCAGGCCGATGAGCTTTTCACCCATCAACGCCCTGTCGCCGCTGGACGGCCGATACGCTGCCAAACTTGCCACCTTGCGCCCCCTGATGTCCGAGCAAGGCTATATGCACCGCCGGGTGCAGGTCGAAATCGCCTGGTTCATTGCCCTGTCGGATGCCAGGTTTGCTGAATTCAAGCCGCTGAGCCCCGGCGCGCGCACCTACTTGCTCGGCATCGTGAAAAATTTTTCCGAAGCCGATGCGCTGGCCATCAAGGCGATTGAAAAAACCACCAACCACGATGTCAAGGCGGTTGAATACTGGATCAAGTCCAGGTTTGAGGCCCGTCCCGAGGTGCAGGCGGCCAGCGAGTTCGTGCACTTTGCCTGCACCAGCGAGGACATCAACAACACCAGCCAGGCGCTGCAGCTCAAAAGCAGCCGCGATCTGGTGCTGCTGCCGGCGCTCGACAAGGTCATCGACAAGCTGCGCCAGATGGCCCATGCGCATGCCGGCGTGCCGATGCTCAGCCGCACCCACGGCCAGACCGCCAGCCCGACCACGGTGGGCAAGGAGCTGGCCAATGTCGTGCACCGCCTGGCCGGCGTTCGCGAAAAGATTGCCGGCATCCGGCTGCTGGCCAACGTGAACGGCCCCGTCGGCAACTACAACGCCCACCTGGCCGCCTGGCCCGACTTCGACTGGGAAGCCTTCAGCCGGCGCGTCATCGAAACGCCCGAGCCGCTGGGCCTGGGACTCGCTTTCCAGCCGTACAGCATCCAGATCGAGCCGCACGACTACATGGCCGAGCTGTTTGACACGGTGGCGCGCACCAACACCATTTTGATCGACCTGGCGCGCGACATCTGGGGCTATGTCAGCCTGGGCTACTTCAAGCAGCGCCTCAAAGACGGCGAAATCGGCTCGTCGACCATGCCGCACAAGGTCAACCCGATCGACTTTGAAAATGCCGAAGGCAACTTAGGCCTGGCCAATGCGCTGCTGCGCCACATGAGCGAGAAGCTGCCCATCAGCCGCTGGCAGCGCGACCTGACCGACTCGACCGTGCTGCGCAACATGGGCGTGGCGCTGGGTTACGCCGTGCTGGCCTACAACTCGCTGTGCATCGGCCTGAACAAGCTCGAACTCAACGAGGAAAACCTGGCCGCCGACCTCGACGCGTCCTGGGAAGTGCTGGCCGAGCCGATCCAGACGGTGATGCGCCGTTATGCCGTGGCCGGCGCCTATGAGCGGCTCAAGGAAGTCACGCGCGGAAAAACCGTCCGGCCGGAAGACCTGCACGGCCTGATCCGGTCGCTGGAAATCCCCGAGGCGGAAAAAGAGCGCCTGCTGGCCATGACGCCGGCCAGCTATGTCGGCATGGCGGCCGAACTGGCGCGGCGGGTGTGAATATAGGCCCCACGGTTGCTCACTGCGTGTAGCGCCATGCCCCCAGGGGGCTGCTGTGCCTGCGGTCTGGCAAAGCCAGTCCCGCGGCCCCTGCTGGTGAAATAACCACGCCCCCCGCTTGCTGCTGCGCCTAGCGCAGGTGGGCTGGAAGGGCGGTGCCGCAATTCCAGCATTGCTCAAAACCACCTTCAACCGTTTCACCGCAGCGGCAATGCCAGCGCCGCTGCGGCATGTTCTGCAGCGCCTCTAGCAAGGCGCCTGCGCCGGTGTGCTCTTCATCGTCGGCGAGCCAGATCTCCGGCTGGCACTGGTCGGGCGGCAGCTCGCCGGCCACGCTGCCCAGGAAATAGCGCTGCATGCTGGCCGAGTAGCCGGCTTGCTGCAACGCGTCAAGCCACAAGGCGGCAATGGCAATGTTCGGGGCACGGGTCAGACGGCGCATATGACCAGTGTACGGCGAATTTTCGATGCTATTAAATAAATAGCTAGAAATCCATAACAGGCAAGCGCCAATAGCCTTTTTTTACTTAAAAATCAGATTGCCGCCAGCTACCTTTTCTCCAGCGCCCGGTCGGCGTAGCGGCCAAAGCGCCAGGCGCTGGCTTCCTGCGTGATGCGCCGCCAGGTGACGCGCTTTTCAACCGGGCTCATCGACAGCCAGTGCTGCACTTCTTCAAAGGTGCGGCCGCAGCCCTTGCACCGCTCGTCACCCTGGCTGGTCGAGCAGATGGCGATGCACGGCGTGTCCGCTGTGGTGTCATACCAGGCATGCCAGGCGGCCAGCGCCTCGGCCGGAAAACCGGTTTCGTCGGCCGTGTCCTGGTGGTCGAACACCATGCGCGCGTACACGCCGGCCAGCGCCCGCACCTCGGGTGCCAGGCTCAGCCCGCCGGTCGAGGGTTTTTTGGCGCGCCAGTGGTTGATGGCCGTTTCAATGTCGATGATGTGGATGGCTGGCATGGGAGCGCATCATAGCCAGCCTGGCCCGCCCCTGCTGGCCGCAGGCGCCAACCCAGGCTTTATCGGTGCGGCGCGTCGGCCGGCGCCGAGCGCAGGCTGAGCAGCATGGTCACCGCCAAAATCCCCACCACCACTCCCAGCGATGCGGCCACCGGAATCTTGACCAAGTCGATCAGGCACATCTTGGTGCCGATGAACACCAAAATCACCGCCAGGCCGTAGTTGAGCAGGTGAAACTTGTTGGCCACGGCAGCGAGCAAAAAGTACATGGCGCGCAGGCCCAGGATGGCAAACACATTGCTCGTCAGCACAATGAACGGGTCGCTGGTGATGGCGAAAATCGCCGGGATCGAGTCCACCGCAAAGATCACATCGGTCAGCGCCACCAGGCAGATCACCATGAACAGCGGCGTGGCGATCTTTTTGCCGTTTTCAAGCGTCCAGAACTTTTCACCGTCGTAGTTTTTGCTGATCGGCAAAATGCGCCGCAACAATTTCAGGGCCGGGTTGTCGTCGAGCGCCGGCTCCTTGCCGGCGGCCCACCACATCTTGATGCCGGTGATGATCAAAAACGCGCCGAACACATACAAGATCCAGTGGAACTGCGCCAGCAGCCAGCCGCCGACCAGGATCATGACGGTACGCAGCACGATGGCGCCAATGATGCCGATCATCAGCACCCGCTTTTGGTAGTGCGACGGCACCGCAAAGTAGGTGAAGATCATCAGAAAGACAAAAATATTGTCGACGGCCAGCGATTTTTCAATCAGGTAGCCGGTCAGGAATTCGAGCGACTTGGTGTTGGCGATCTCGGTCGAGCCGGTGCTGTCCTTGACGGCCCACCAGAACAGGCCATTGAACAAAAAGCTCAGCGCAATCCAGACCAGCGACCAGTTCAGCGCTTCTTTCACGCCGATGTCGTGGGCACCCTGCTTTTTCAGAACCACAAAATCAATGAACAGGGACGCCAGAACAATGCCGACAAAGGTGGCCCACAGCCACAGCGGCGCAATAGTTTGCATAACAAGACCTTGTAAAAAACGACAAGCGCGGATGCGCGCCAAAAGGTCTTGCGGGAGAAAGCCTGCGGCCCCTCATGTGCTCCGGCTGCCGGGTTGGGCGACAACGTATTGACGAAACACAAGCGCTTCAGGCCAGCCGTCCTGCCGGCCTGAAGGTCGCTACT
>JACMQR010000019.1 GCA_014376885.1 Polaromonas sp. | reverse complement strand
TGTGGGCAGTCCATGCCGCCTGTGCGGGCGACCACCCCGCGCATCAACCCCTCGACCGTGAATCCGGCAACGGCACGGCAGACCAGACAGGCCCCTTCGCATGGACTTGATCGACACCTTTTTCAACTGGGGCGTGCTGCGCGGCGCGCTGCCGATGCTGCTGCAGGGCCTTGGCATCACCGTCATGCTCGGCGTGGTCAGCATCGTGCTGGGCCTGGCCGGCGGGCTGCTGCTGGCGCTGCTCAGGCTGTACGGCCCGGCGCCGGTGCGCGGCATTGCGCGCATCTACATCGACGTGTTCCGCTCGATTCCGATTTTGGTGCTGCTGGTGCTGGTGTACTACGCCCTGCCTTTTGTCGGCGTGCGGCTGTCGTCGTTCGCCTCGACGGTGCTGACGCTCTCGCTGGTGTCCAGCGCCTATGCCGCCGAGATTTTCCGCTCGGGCATCGAGGCCCTGCCCAAGGGCCAGTTCGAGGCGTCCGAGGCCATGGGGCTGAATTTTGTCGACACCATGCGCGACGTGGTGCTGCCGCAGGCCTTTCGCATCGTGGTGCCGCCGCTGACCAGCAACTGCATCAATGTGCTCAAAGACACCGCGCTGGCCTCGGTCGTGGCCATGCCCGACCTGCTCAAGCAGGCCACGCAGGCGCAGGCCCTTGCCGCCAACCCGACGCCGCTGATCGGCGCCGCCCTGCTCTACCTGCTGCTGCTGCTGCCCTTGGTGCGGCTGGTCGGCTACTTCGAGGCGCGCCACCGCGCCGCCACCCGATGACCGCCGACACGCCATTGCGGCCCGACGCCTTGTCTGCGGCACTTGCCGCAGAGCCGCTGATCCGCATCAGCCAGCTGCAAAAGCGCTACGGCAGCTTCACCGCGCTGCACGACATCAACCTGGACATTGCCGAGGGCGAGGTCGTCGTCGTCGTCGGCCCGTCGGGCTCGGGCAAGTCCACCTTGATCCGCTGCATCAATCTGCTGGAGGACTACCAGCAGGGCGAGATCAGCGTCGACGGCCAGCCAGTGGTGCGCGGCCGGGCGCTGGCGCGGGTGCGGGCCGAAGTCGGCATGGTGTTTCAAAGCTTCAACCTGTTTCCGCACCTGACGGCCTTGCGCAATGTGGCGCTGGGGCCGCAGCGCGTGCGCGGCTTGAGCCGCCAGCAGGCCGACCTTCGGGCGGCCGAGCTGCTGGCCAGGGTGGGCCTGGCCGACCATGCGCACAAGCTGCCCGGGCAGCTGTCGGGCGGCCAGCAGCAGCGCGTGGCCATTGCGCGCGCGCTGGCGCTGGAGCCCAAGGTGCTGCTGTTCGACGAGCCGACCTCGGCGCTGGACCCGGAAATGGTCGGCGAGGTGCTCGACGTGATGCAAAGCCTGGCCAAGTCCGGCGTGACCATGGTCATCGTCACCCACGAGATGGGTTTTGCCCGGCGCGTGGCCGACCGCGTGATCTTCATGGAAGCCGGTCGCGTCATCGAGCAAGGGCCGCCCGCGCAATTTTTCACCGCTCCCCGGGAAGCGCGCACCCAGGCCTTCCTGCAGGCCATCGTCAACCACTGAAATCAAGGCACCCACCCATGAGCCCATTGCCAAACGAACTGAACCTTGCGCTGGTGCGCGCCGAATTTCCGGCGCTCGCCAGCGGCTACACCTTCCTGGACAACGCCGGCGGCTCGCAGGTGCTGGCCCGCGTCGCCGACCGGGTGCGCGACTACCTGCTGACCAGCAGCGTGCAGCTGGGCGCGAGCTATGCCGAATCGGTCGCGGCCGGCGAGCGCGTCATCGCCGCGCGGCGCTCGGTGGCGCAGCTGGTCAATGCCGCGCACGAGGACGAAGTCGTCATGGGCAGCGCGACCACCAGCCTGATGTTTTTATTCACCCAGGCGCTGCTGCCGGGCATCCGGCCAGGCGACGAGATCATCGTCACCAACACCGACCACGAGGCCAACATCGGCGCCTGGACACGGCTCGAAAAGGCCGGCGCTGTCATCCGGTTCTGGAACGTCGACCTCGACTCGCTGGCGCTGGACCTGGACGAGCTGCAAAAGCTTCTCGGCCCGCGCACCCGCTGGGTGGCGATGACGCATGCGTCCAACATCCTGGGCACCGTCAACCCGGTGGCGAAGGTGGCCGAACTGGTGCACGCTGCCGGCGCGCGGCTGCTGGTCGATGCGGTGGCCTATGCGCCGCACCGGCTGGTCGATGTGCAGGCCAGCGGCGCGGACGCCTATGTGTTCAGCTTCTACAAGGTGTTCGGCCCGCACTTCGCCGTGCTCTGGGGCAGGCGCGACATGCTGCTGGCCTTGCCCAGCCTGAACCATTACTTCATCGGCCCCGACGTGCTGCCCTACAAGCTGCAGCCCGGCAACGTGAACTACGAGCTGTCGTACGGCTGCATCGGCATTGCCGACTACCTGTGCGCCATGGGCACGGCCCACGGCGCCACCGGCAGCCCGCGCCAGCTGATGCAGGCGGCGTTCGAGCTGTTCGAGCGCCATGAAGACCGGCTGGCCGAGCGGCTGCTGGCCTACCTGCGCGGCCGGGCCGGCGTGCGCATCATCGGCCTGCCGGTGCAAACGCCTGGCGCGCGCGTGCCGACCATCAGCTTCACGGTCAAGGGCCGCCCCTCCGAATCCATCGTGCGCCACCTGGACCGGTTCGACATCGGCATCCGCTTTGGCGACTTCTACGCCAAGCGATTGATCGAGGCGCTCGGGCTGCAGGGCCAGGGCGGCGTGGTGCGGGTGTCGATCGCGCACTACAACACCGCAGAAGAAATCGACCGGCTGGTCCGCCACCTCGATGAAGCCATCGGTGCAGCGCCATGAGCACCACCCTGATCCGCAACGGCCGCGTCATCACCGCCACCGACGATTACGTCGCCGATGTGCTGATGCTAGGCGGCATCATTCACGCCATCGGGAAAGACATGGCCGTCGGCGAAGGCGTGAAGGTCATCGACGCCAGCGGCCTGTATGTGCTGCCGGGCGGCGTCGACACCCATGTCCACCTGCAAAACATCATCGGCCCGACCGTCACCTGCGACACCTTTGCCAGCGGCACGCGGGCGGCGGCTTTCGGCGGCACCACGACGGTGGTCGACTTCGCCCTGCAGACCGCCCAAGACTCGCCGCTCGAAGCGATTGCGCGGGCGCAGCGCCTGGCCGACCCGCAGGTGAACGTCGACTACAGCCTGCATGTCATCGTCACGCGGGTCGACGCGCAGGTGCTGGCCGACGTGCGCCACGCCATGCGGCACGAAGGCGTGAGCAGCTTCAAGATGTTCATGGCCTACCCCGGCGTGATGATGGCCGACGATGCAGCGATTTTCCAGATGCTGCGCCAGGTGGGCGCCGACGGCGGCATGGTCGCGCTGCATGCCGAAAACGGCACGGTCATCGACCTCTTGATCAGGGAAGCGCTCGAGGCCGGCCACACCGCGCCGCGCTACCACGCGCTGACGCGCCCCGCCATCCTGGAGGGCGAAGCCACGCACCGCGGCATCCGGCTGGCCGAGCTGGCCGAGGCGCAGATCTATTTTGTGCATGTCTCGTCGAACCAGGCGCTCAAGCACATCGTCACGGCGCGCGCCGAGGGCATTCCGGTGTTTGCCGAAACCTGCCCGCACTACCTTTTGTTCGACGATTCGGTCTACAACAGCGACGACGTCGAGATTGCCAAGTACGTGATGACACCGCCACTGCGTACCAGCGACGACCAAAAGCACCTGTGGCGCGCGCTGCGCTACGACGACCTGCAGGTCATTGCCACCGACCACTGCCCGTTCTGCATGAAGGAAGGCCACCTGGGCTACCAGCGCCAGAAGATGAGCGGCCGGCATGACTTTTCGAAGATCCCCAACGGCGCACCCGGCATCGAAACCCGGCTGGTCAGCCTGTTCGACATCGGCGTGATGCAGGGCAAGCTGTCGCTGAACCGCTTTGTGCAGCTGACCTCGACCACGCCGGCAAAATTGTTCGGCCTGTTCCCGAAAAAGGGCACGATTGCCGTCGGCAGCGATGCCGACGTGGTGCTGTTCGACCCGGCGGCCACCCAGGTGATCCATGCCGAGCACCTGCACAGCCAGTGCGACTACACGCTCCTCGAAGGGCGCACGCTGCGCGGCCAGGTGAAAAAGGTGTTCCTGCGCGGCGAGCTGATCGTCGACGGCGCGCAGTGGCTGGGCCGCGAGGGCATGGGGCGCTTTGTGCCGCGTGGTACCGTGCAGGCGTTTTGAACCTTCTCTTGCCTTTAGCCCCGTGACACCAGCCGCCCCGTCCGCAACCCCGGCCAGCGCTGCCCGGCCCGCCCGGCCGGCCAGCCTGGCCGAGCTGCGCGAGCTGATCGGCCGCGAGAGCGAGCGGCTCACGCCGCGCCTGCGCGCCGCCGCGCGCTACGCGCTGGACCATCCGAACGAGGTCGCGCTCAACCCGGTGGCCACGCTGGCGCGCGCCTCCAAGGTGGCGGCCGCAACCTTCATCCGGCTGGCTCAGTTCCTGGGCTGCGACGGCTACAGCGATTTGCAGCGGCTGTTCCGGGAGCCGCTGCAGCATGCGGGCAAGCCGAGCTTTCCGGAGCGCATCCGGCACTTTGGCGGCGAGCAGCCGCTGGACCATCCGGACGACCCGGCCGAGGTGCTGCGGGCCTTCAGCCAGGCCAACATGGTGTCGCTGGAGCATTTGCGCGCCGACGCCGCCAGCCTGCCGCTGCAGGCGGCCATCGACCTGATCGAGCAGGCCCCGCTGGTGCATGTCGTCGGGCTGCGCCGCTCGTATGCTGTGGCCGCCTACCTGGCCTACGCGCTGAACCGGGTCGGCTGCCCGGCGGTGCAGATCAACGGCCTGGGCGGCGGCATCGGCGAGCAGGCGTCGATTGCCAGCGCCGGCCACCTGCTGATCGCGGTGAGCTTTCCGCCCTATGCCGCCGACACCCTGCAGGTTTGCCAGCAGCTGAGCCAGCGCGGCGTCAAGCGCCTGGCCCTGACCAACTCGATTTTCAGCCCCATCGCCCAGGGCGCCGACCTGGTGCTCGAAGTCAACGATGCCGAGCTGCTGGGCTTTCGCTCGCTGTGCGCGGCCATGAGCCTGGCGCAAACGCTGGCCATGGGCGTGGCATTTGGCAAGCGCGGCCGGCAGCGCCTGGCCGCCGCTGAACAAGACGGCACCGGCTTGGACGCTGTGGACTGCTAGCCATGCACGACACCGTCCTGGCTCCCGAACCCCTGAGCGCCGCGGCGTTTGCGCCGTTTGGCGATGTCATCGAGGCCAGCGCAGCGGCGCAGCGCTGGCAGATCAACCAGGGCCAGGCCGAGCGCTTTCACGACCTGGCCTGCGTTGACATGGCCGGCCCTGGCGCCACCACGCTGATCAGCATTTTTCGCTCGCAACCGCGACGGTTTCCGCTGCGCCTGAGCCTGCTCGAGCGCCATCCGCTGGGCAGCCAGGCGTTCATGCCGCTGGCTGCGCTGCCCTACCTGGTGGTGGTGGCGCCCGGGGAAAGCGCGCCCCAGCTGCAGAGACTGCGCTGCTTTCTCGCCGGACCCGGCCAGGGCGTCAACTATGCGCGCGGCACCTGGCACCATCCGCTGCTGTCCCTGCACGAAACCGCCGACTTCCTGGTGGTGGACCGGGGCGGGCCGGGGCTCAACCTGGACGAGTTTGCGCTGGCCGCGCACCCCATCTGGATCCGCGACGCCAGCGGGCTGGCTTGAGGGGCCCGACCCGGTTCGCCATGCCCGGCAGGTACCCAACCAAAATATTTAACCAAACAAGCAGTATGTGCTTTCTGGGCAAGCGTTCTTAGCTATGTTTTTTATAGCTGTTTGGCTGGCGGCTTACCATCGGTGTCCCGGCCAGCGCGCCCTGGCGGGGCGCGTTTCAGCGCAGCCGCACCAAGGACGACGCGCCATCGCTGCGGGTTTCCAGCAGCGCCTCCAGAGACGCCAGCATGGCCGGAAAATTGGCATGGCCATGCTCCTTCGGATCGAAGGTCGGATCGAGCCGCCGGATCATCTGCCAGATGGCCTGCGGGCTGACCCAGGCGTCACCCTTGGCCTGGGCGAGCAGGCGAACAGCGCGCACAAAAAGGTCCACAGCAGCTTGGCTGCCGGCCCCCGGGGACGGCCCGGGGGCCGGCGACAAAGCATCGGGCACCAGCGGCGCCTCCAGCAGGCTGTCGTAGTACCGGAACTCATGGCAGCTTTTGGCCCAGTGGCGGTTGGTGGACAGCCGGGTGCCGACACCCACCAGGCTGCGGCCGGCGGCCTTGACCTTTTGCGACAGCGGCATGAAGTCGCTGTCGCCGCCGACGATGATCACCGTGCCGATATGGGCAAAGCGGCCCATGTCTTCCATCGCGTCCAGGCAGAGGCGGATGTCGGCGCCGTTCTTGGCCGAGCCGCCCGGCGGGAACAGCTGGATCAGCTCGACCGCGCACTGCAGCAACGCGTCGCGGTAGCGGCTGAAGTACTGCCAGTTGCAGTACGCCCGGTTGATGGCGATCGGGCCGAACGACGCCGCCAGCTCGACCTCCGCCTGGATGTCGACCAGCGGCTCCTGCACCCGAAAGCGGTTGTCCTGCTTGCTGTAAGCGCCCTCCTGGCGGGCTTCGCTCAGGCTGGCGTGCAGGTTTTCAAAATCCCAGTAAAGGGCTACCGACGGTTCTTTGTCGCTACCGCGCTGCTGCATGAAGGCTCTCGTTAGGGGGTGATGTACGGCCTTGGAGTCTACCGGGGTTGCGGGTTGACGCGGGGCCGCAGGCTTACAGGTGGCCACAAGGCAGACAGGAGCCCGCTCATTTGCCCACGCTACCATGGCGGGAGCGGACAGGCGCCGGCCGCTGGTTTATCGCCAGCGGTCGGCTGTTCAGTCACCCAGGAAATTCAATGCCCATTCGATGCTCCCTTGCTGCCGCAGTCCTGGCGTTGGCCACCCTGGCCTGCTGCAGAAGCGGCGCCATCGCGGCTTGGCTGGCTCCCGCCGCTGGTATTGCGCCGCTTGCGGCCACGCTGGTCATTGGCCGCCGGGGGGCCAGCGCCCTGCGGCCCGAGCACACCCTCGAAGCCTATGCCAAAGCGATTGACGACGGCGCCGATGCCATTGAGCCCGACCTCGTCAGCACCCGGGACGGCGTGCTGGTGGCGCGGCATGAAAACGAAATTTCCGGTACCACCAACGTGGCGGACAAACCTGAGTTCGCGGCGCGCAAGGCCACCCGGCTGATCGACACCCTCCGCATCACCGGCTGGTTTACCGAAGACTTCACACTGGCCGAGTTGCAGACGCTGCGCGCCAGGGAGCGCATTCCCCTGAACCGTCCGGCCAATACCGCGTTTGACGGCCAGTTTGTCGTGCCGACGTTTCAGGCGGTGATGGACCTGGCCCGGGCCAAATCGCTGGAGACCGGCCGCACGATTGCGATCTATCCGGAAACCAAGCACCCGGGCTACTTCAAGTCGATCGGCCTGCCGCTGGAAAAGCGCCTGGCCGATGCCCTGGCCGCCAATGGCTACCGGGGCCGGTCGGCGCCGGTGTTTGTCCAGTCGTTCGAGGTGGCCAGCTTGCAGGAAATGCGCCGGCTGACCGATGTGCGCCTGGTGCAGTTGATCGCCGTCAGCGGCCAGCCGGCAGACTTTCGCCGCTCCGGCGATCCGCGCACCTATGCCGACCTGGCCAGCGCTGCCGGCCTGCGCGAGGTGGCCCGCTATGCCAGCGGGATTGGCCCGGAAAAAAGCCTGGTGATTCCGCGCAACGCACAAAACCAGCTGGGGACACCCACCACGCTGGTGGCCGACGCGCATGCGGCCGGCTTGGTTGTGCATCCCTACACATTTCGGCCAGAGAACCCATTTTTGCCGCTTGATTTGCGCC
>JACMQR010000158.1 GCA_014376885.1 Polaromonas sp. | reverse complement strand
CGGCGGCTCGTGGCTGACGCCAGCCGAGGTGCTGGCGCGCGGCGACTGGGCGCAGGTCACCAAGCTGGCCGTGCAGGCTTGTGGGCTGGCACGCCATCCCGCTTGACACAAAAAAATCCGGAAATTTTCCGGATTTTTGATCAAGTCAGCCTCTCGTGCAGGCGGGTCGGGCAAATGATGCTATTTATACGATAGCAAGCAGCAAAACAGCGACAGCCTGAATCCAAGCCGCCGGAAGACCTGGGGTCAGGCGCGCTGGATCAGCTCGATCTTGTAGCCGTCCGGATCGGTCACGAAGGCAATCACCGTGCGGCCGCCCATGACCGGGCCGGCTTCGCGGGTGACGTTGCCGCCGGCGGCCTTGATCTTTTCGCAGGCGGCGTAGGCATCGGGCACGCCGAGCGCGATGTGGCCGTAGGCCGTGCCCATTTCGTAGCTTTCGGTTCCCCAGTTGTAGGTCAGCTCGATCTCGGCCTGGGCCGGATTGCCCTCATAGCCGACAAACGCCAGGCTGTATTTGTAAGCCGGGTTTTCCGACTGGCGCAGCAGCTGCATGCCCAGCACCTGGGTGTAAAAGTCGATGGAGCGCTGAAGATTGCCAACGCGGAGCATGGTGTGAAGAAGTCGCATCGGTCGATTATGGAATGCGCTGGCGATGTTCGCTGGCGAAGCTGCCGCCCGGGCAGGGCCTCAGCGGCCCGGATTCAGCACTTTGGCGACCGGATGGTGGCGCCGCCGGAACGCATCGGGCATGCCCGAGCCGAGCAATGGGCGCAGGTATGTCCGAAACGCATCGGTCACGTCGGTGCCGCTGGCGGCAATGAACTCGTCCTCCATCACGCGGGTCTTTCCGGTCACGGCGTCAAGCGGCAGCAGCGCGTAATCGACCGAGTAAAACCCAGTGCGCTGGATGGCGACCGAGCCGTCCTGCGCGCCCCACATGGCGAACTGCACGGCCTTTTCACCGACCTCTCTGGCTTCGCGCTGGTCGACGTCGGACACGCAGCCGATGAACGAGCGCTGCAAATAGCCAAA
Source organism: Polaromonas sp. (assembly GCA_014376885.1). Taxonomy (GTDB): domain Bacteria; phylum Pseudomonadota; class Gammaproteobacteria; order Burkholderiales; family Burkholderiaceae_C; genus Polaromonas. Next base: position 565 of record JACMQR010000158.1, on the reverse strand, counting down.
GGTGTTGCCGCGCATGCGCTTGATGCCGAGCCTGGCCTTGATCTGCTCGCACAGCAGATCGGCCAGCGCGCCGTTGCCCGACAGCTGCACATTGCCGTGGTCGTCGTGCTCCAGGTCTCTCGCCAGCAGACTGGCCATCGGCGCGCCCGACGCACCGTGGATGCCTTCGGACACGGCAATCACGCAGCGGCCATAGCGCGCGTAGGTGGCTTTCACGTCGGCCAAAAAATTCTCCAGCACAAAGGTGCGCTCGGGCAGGTAGATCAGGTGCGGGCCGTCGTCGGGAAACTTCTTGCCCAGGCTGGAGGCCGCTGTCAGGAATCCGGCATGACGGCCCATCACCACGCCGACATACACGCCGGGCAGGGCGGCGTTGTCCAGGTTGGCGCCGGCAAAGGCCTGCGCGACAAAGCGCGCAGCTGACGGAAAGCCCGGCGTGTGGTCGTTGCCCACCAGATCGTTGTCGATGGTTTTCGGAATGTGCAGGCAGCGCAGCGGGTAGCCGGCTTTTTGCGCCTCCAGGCTGACGATGCGCACCGTGTCCGACGAGTCGTTGCCGCCGATG
>JACMQR010000157.1 GCA_014376885.1 Polaromonas sp. | reverse complement strand
CCGCCTTTCCGGAAAACCGCGCCGTGCTGCAGGCCCTCAAGGCCCGGGGCGTGGTCACCGGCGTGCTGTCCAACGGCGATGCGGCCATGCTGGCGGCGGCCGTCAGCTCGGCCGGTCTGGGCGACCTGCTGGACCATGTCATCAGCGTGGACGCCATTCGAAAATACAAGACCCATCCCGACGCCTATGCCCTTGGCCTGAGCGCCACCGGCCTGCCGGCCGCGCAAATCGCCTTTGTCAGCTCGAACAGCTGGGATGCGCTGGCCGCGACCTGGTTTGGCTACTGCACGCTGTGGGTCAACCGCAGCCAGGCGCCGTTTGAAGAGCTGGGCACCCAGCCGCTTTACACCGGCAATAGCCTGCGCGATGTGCTGGCGCTGCCTTTTGCCGGCAGCGCGCCCGCATGACGCCTGTGGACCTGCTGCTGATCGGCGCGGGCGGCTTTGCCGCCGGTGCGGTCAATGCCATTGCGGGTGGCGGCACGTTTTTTTCGTTCCCGGCGCTGCTGGCGGTCGGCTTGAGCCCCGTGGTGGCGAATGCCAGCAATTCGGTGGCCCTGTGGCCGGCCAGCCTGAGCGGTGCCTGGGCCTACCGGCGCGAACTGGCGCACTACCGGCGCTACCTGCTGCCCATGGGCGCGGCTTCGCTGCTGGGCGGCGTGGCCGGCGGACTGCTGCTGCTGGCCGCTGGCGATGCGCGCTTTTCGGCCCTGATTCCGTGGTTGCTGGCTTTTGCGACCGGGCTGTTTGCCGTCAGTCCCCAGCTTTCCGCCGTCTTGAAGCGGCTGCGCGCACCGGCTGCGGCCGCGTCGCTTGGCGTCCATGGCGCGGGCTCGCCCGCCGGCTGGCTGGTGCAACTGCTGGTGTCGGTGTATGGCGGGTTTTTTGGTGCCGGCATGGGCATCTTGATGATGGCCAGCCTGGCGATCGGCGGCCACGAGGAAGTGCAGCACATCAATGCGCTGAAAAATATTTTTTCGGCGGTGATCTACAGCGTGACCGTCGTCACCTTCATGGTGGCCGGCGCGGTCAGCTGGCCGCAGACCGGGGTGATGCTGCTGGCCGCCAGCGCGGGCGGCTACGGGGGCGCGCGCATGGCGCGCAAGATCGAGGGCCCCTGGCTGCGCCGCCTGGTGATTGCCGTCGGCAGCGCGCTGACGGCGTATTATTTTTACAAGACATCGGGCTGACCGGCTGCTTGACTGCCCATCGCCCTTCCATAGATTTTATTTTTTAAAGGAAATTTCCAATGACCACAAATACCGCCACCGAACGCACCGCCTGCCACGGCCTGCAGGTTGCCAGCGAGCTGTACCGTTTCATCGAGGACAAGGTGCTGCCCGGCACCGGCGTTGCCAGCGATGCTTTCTGGACCGGTTTTGACGCCATCGTGGCTGACCTGGCGCCGAAAAACATTGCCCTGCTGGCCGAGCGCGACCGCCTGCAGACCGAGCTGGACGCCTGGCACACCGCCCATCCCGGCCCGATTGCCGACATGCCGGCCTACCGCGCGTTTTTAGAAAGCATTGGTTACCTGGTGCCGCAGCCCGCCACCGTGGCCATCACCACCGCCAATGTCGATGCCGAGCTCGCCGTGCAGGCCGGCCCGCAGCTGGTGGTGCCAATCTTGAATGCGCGCTACGCGCTGAACGCCGCCAATTCACGCTGGGGCTCGCTGTACGACGCGCTGTACGGCACCGACGCGATTGCCGAGACTGATGGTGCCGAAAAAGGCCGGGGCTACAACCCGGTGCGCGGCGCGAAAGTGATTGCCTTTGCCCGCGATTTCCTGGACCGTGCCGCGCCGCTGGCGACCGGCTCGCACAAGGACGCCACCGGCTATAGCGTCGAAGGCGGCCAGCTGGTGGTGGCCACCGCGGGCGGCGCAACCGCCCTGGGCGATGCGGCCCAGTTCGTCGGCTACCGCGGCGACGCCGGCGCGCCGTCGTCGGTGCTGCTGGTGCACCACGGCCTGCACATCGACATCATCATCGACCGCGCCACCACCATCGGCAAAACCGATCCGGCCGGCATCAGCGACCTGGTGATCGAGTCGGCCCTGTCGACCATCCTGGACCTGGAAGACTCGGTCACCGTGGTCGATGCCCAGGACAAGGTGCTGGCCTATGGCAACTGGCTCGGCATCTTGCAGGGCACATTGACCGAAGAAGTGAGCAAGGGCGGCAAGACGTTCACCCGCGGCCTGAACCCCGACCGCGTCTACACAGGGGCCAACGGCGGTGAAGTCACGCTGCATGGCCGTTCGCTGATGTTCGTGCGCAATGTCGGCCACCTGATGACCAACCCGGCCATCCTCTATGAAGGCGGCAAGGAGATTCCCGAAGGCATCCTGGACGCGGTCGTGAGCGTGACCATTGCCCTGCACGACTTAAAGCGGCGTGGCCAGCCGGGCATCAAGAACTCGCGCACCGGCAGCGTCTACATCGTCAAACCGAAGATGCACGGCCCGAAAGAAGTCGCCTTTGCCAGCGAGCTGTTCGGCCGCGTGGAAAGCCTGCTCGGCCTGCCGGCCAACACCGTCAAGCTCGGCATCATGGACGAGGAGCGCCGCACCAGCGTCAACCTGAAAGCCTGCATCGCCGAAGCCGAGGCGCGCGTCGCTTTCATCAACACCGGTTTCCTCGACCGCACCGGCGACGAGATGCACAGCGCCATGCAGGCCGGCCCGATGCTGCGCAAGGGCGACATGAAGTCCAGCGCCTGGATTGCCGCTTACGAAAAGAACAACGTGCTGGTCGGCCTGGCCTGCGGCCTGCGCGGCAAGGCGCAGATCGGCAAGGGCATGTGGGCCATGCCCGACCTGATGGCCGCCATGCTGGAACAAAAAATTGCCCACCCCAAAGCCGGTGCCAACCCCGCCTGGGTGCCCAGCCCGACCGGCGCCACACTGCATGCGCTGCATTACCACCAGGTCAAGGTTGAAAGCATCCAGATCGAGATGG
>JACMQR010000001.1 GCA_014376885.1 Polaromonas sp. | reverse complement strand
TGACATGGTCCAGCAGGTCGCCCAGACCGGCCGAGCTGACGGCCGCCGCCAGCATGGCCGCATCGCCGTTGGACAGCACGCCGGTGACCACGCCCCGGGCCTTGAGGGCCTGCAGCACGGCGCGGTTTTCCGGAAAGGCGGCCAGGCAGCGGTACTGGTTCATCAACTGCTCGATCTGGGCATCAAACCGGCCGCTTGTGCAATCCCCGCCTGCATCAGGCACTATTTTTTTTATAGCGTATACCAGTGCGGCGCGGGTCAGCTCCCAGAACGGCCGGTAGTGCGCGCCGTGGCTGCTGCTGGTCACCAGGTGGGTGTATTCGATCTGCTTGTCGCGCCACAGCAGTCCGAGCGCCTGGCCGCGCCCGGGAAACAGCTCCTCGGCCAGCCGCCCGACGCTGTACACGTCAAACAGCGTGCCATAGGCGTCGAACAGCACGGCGCGCAGGGCAGGCACAGGGGTGGCGTGGTTTTTTTCCATGCCGCTACTTTATTTGATCCCTGCGCCAAGATTAGTGACCTGCAATGTTCTTGATCCGTGACTTTAACCAAGGCAATCGGCCACCGACGTGCCTTTCGCCCCTTGCCCGCGGTCTGTATTGTCCGCCTGGCGCCTTCTTGCGTTGGGAAAAGCCTGGGATGAGGGCCGCCCGGATTTGTCGACAAACGCAAGCCCGGCCCTGGCCGGTTCAATATTGCATGGCCCGCCAGGGCATCCAGCGCTATTTTCAAAATTTGAAGGTACCCTGTCGCCCATCGGACCCCCACTGGACTTTTCATGAACATCCTACTGCTGCATGGCATCAACCTCAATATGTTCGGCAAGCGCGACCCGGGCCAGTACGGCACGCTCACGCTGGACGAGATCAATGCCCGCGTGGCCGCGCTGGGCGGCGAGCTCGGCGCCCGGGTGGACGCCTTCCAGACCAACAGCGAAGGAGCGCTGTGCGAGCGCATCCACCAGGCGCACCGCGACGCCGTGGACGCGGTGCTGATCAACGCCGGCGCCTGGACGCACTACAGCTACGGCATCCGCGATGCGCTGGCCATCCTGGCCTGCCCGATCGTCGAGCTGCACATGTCCAACATCCACGCCAGAGAGGCGTTTCGCCAGGTGTCGGTGTTTGCCGACATCGTCCGGGGGCAGATTTGCGGCTTTGGCGTGGACAGCTACCTGCTGGCGCTGCGCGCTGCGGTGTCGGCGGTGCAGGCCGCCCGGCCGTGAGCGCACCGCCGGCGATGAAGCGGCTGATCGTGTGCGCGGACGACTTTGCCGGGAACGCGGCCGCCTCGCAGGCCATTGCCGCGCTGGCCGGCGCCAGCCGGATCAGCGCCACCAGCGCCCTGGTGCTGTCGCCGCGCTGGGCTGGCGACGCCGCGCGGCTGCAGGCGCTGCGCGGCCAGGTCGACGTCGGGCTGCACCTGGACTGGACCAGCGCGTTTGCGCGCGCCGCCGGCCACGGCCTGACGCTCAAGGGCGCCATGCTCCGGGCTGCACTGGGCGGCTTTGAGCCGGCGGCGGCGCGTGCGGTGGTCGAGCGCCAGCTCGACGCGTTTGAAGCCGTCTGGAAAGCCCCGCCCGACCATATCGACGGGCACCAGCATGTGCAGCAGTTTGCCGGCATCCGGCAGGCGCTGGTGGCCGCTGTCGCGCAGCGCTACCCGCCGGCCATCCGGCCCTACCTTCGCCGCTCTGCCGCGGGGCCGGCCGACACCGGCCTGAAGACGAAGATCATCGCCGCCATGGGCGCGTCGGCGCTGGGGCGCCTGGCCCGGGCGGCGGGCATTGGCTGCGCGCCGGCGCTGTCGGGCATCTACGGCTTTAACGGCGGCGCGGTGCATTACGCAAAGCTGATGCAAACCTGGCTGGCGCAGGCGCCCGAAGGCTGTATCGTCATGTGCCACCCGGCCACGCGGGCCGAGGCCGGCGACGACATCGGCGCTGCCCGCGCCTGGGAATACGCCTACCTGGCCAGCGATGCTTTTGCGCAGGCGCTGGCGCGCGCCGATGTCCAGGTGAGCCGCGGCGCGCGGATAAACTTCCCGGCTTGACTGAACAACGCAAATCCTGGCTGACCATGGCCGCACTTTTCCTGCTGCTGGCCCTGCTGGCGGCCTGGCGGCCCCTGGCCGTGCCCGACGAGGGCCGCTACGGCGAGATTGGCCGCTGGATGCTGCACAGCGGCGACTGGCTGACGCCGCGCCTGAACGGCCTGCCGTTTTTTCACAAGCCGCCCTTGCTGTACTGGCTGGAGGCCGCTGCCATGGCCGCGCTGGGCGTGCATGTCTGGGTGGCGCGCCTGGTGCCGGCGCTGCATGCCGGGCTGATGCTGCTGGCCATGTACCTGAGCATTCGCCGGTTTGCGAGCGAAACCATTGCCCGGCGCGCGGTCTGGATGCTCGGCACCAGCCTGTCGTTCCTGCTGGCCGGCCAGTATGTGAACCACGACATGCTGGTGGCCGCCTGGATCGGCGTGGCCATCTGGTGCTTTGCCCTGGCTTTCATGCATGGCGAGCGGCCGCACGCCGCCCTGGCGCGCTGGGGCTTTGCGGCCTGTGCGCTGGGCATTTTGTCCAAGGGCCTGATCGGCCTGGCGCTGCCGGGGCTGGTGCTGCTGGTCTGGCTGGTCTGGACGCGCCAGCTCAAAAAAGTGCTTTACCTGCCCTGGGTGTCCGGGCTGGCCGTGTTTGGCGCACTGGCCGCGCCGTGGTTCTGGCTGGCCGAGCGCCGGCATCCGGGCATGCTGGACTACCTGTTCGGCACGCAGCAGGTGGCCCGTTTCAGCGCCACCACGTTCAACAACGGGCAGCCCTGGTGGTTTTACGGGCTGTGCCTGGTGGTGCTGCTGTTTCCGTGGTCGTTTTTTGCACTGAACCAGGCGTTGGTGCAAGCCCGGCGGACTCAACCAGCTACTTATTCAATAGCAAGTCCGTGGCTGGCCCTGTGCTGGATCTGGCTGCTGGCGGTCATCGGGTTTTTTTCCATTCCCAGCTCCAAGATCATCGGTTACGCCCTGCCGGTGATGCCGCCGCTGGCGTTGCTGGCGGCGCTCGGCTGGGACGCTGCGGCGGCCCGGCTGCGCCTGGGCGCGCCGGCCCAGGGCCGCTGGTTTGCCGCGCTGTGCGCCAGCAGCCTGGGCATTGCCGTGGCGGCCAACCTGGCAGCGGCCAGTTACACCCGCCAATATGGCGCGCAGGATGTGGCGCAGGCGCTCCAGGCGGCTGGCGCCCGGCCGTCCGATCCGGTGTACCTGCTGGGCGAATTTGCCTACGACCTGCCGTTTTACCGCCAGGCCAGCATGCCCATGGTGGTCATTCAGGACTGGCCGGAAAAGCGCCTGGCGCCAGGCGATGACTGGCAGCACGAGCTGCTGGACGGGGAAAAATTCGACCCGCAGGCCGCGCGCGTGCTGCAAACGCCCGGCGCGCTGGTCCAGGCTCGCAGCCAGTCGCGGGCCTGGCTGGTCGCCCGAAACGAAGACCCGCCGGAGGGCTTTGTCCTGGTGTACCAGGGCGCCGCCTGGGCGCTGCACCGGCCTGCCGGCGCGTCGGTACCAGGCTCAGCGCCTGAAGGCCCAAAAGCGGCTGAGTAAAAAAGTCTGCCCGGCGGCAACCACCAGCCCGGCGACCAGGGCGGCCAGCGCGGGCCAGCCGGCAACGCGCAGCAGCAGCACAAAAATGGCTTCGTTGGCGGCAAAGCCGGCCAGCGCGGTGACGCCAAAGCGCCGCAGGCTTTGCCGCACCGTGGTGCGCGCATCCTGAAAGCTAAGCCGCCGGTGGCCCGCGAAGCTGACGCAAAACGCGGCCGCAAAGCCGCTCGCATTGGCCAGCTCGGGCCACATGAAATGCTGCGCCCCGGCAAACACGGCCAGGTGGGTCAGGGCGGCGCTGCTGCCGACCGCCACAAACCACAGGCCGCTTTTGAGCGCGTTCGTCATGCAATGCCCAGGCCGCCCTGGCCGGCATTGCTGCCCCCGCTGCCGCTCCCGGCAAGGCCCTGGCCGCTGCGCTGCGCCACGATGTAGCTCGGCCGGCGTTTGACCTCGTCGTAAATCCGCCCCACATACTCGGCGATGATGCCCAGGCCGAGCAGCTGGATGCCGTTCAAAAACATCATGCCGTCGACCAGCGTCGCATAGCCGGGTACCGCCGTGCCCCAGATGAAGTGGTCCAGCACCTCCCAGGCGCCATAGCCAATGGCCGAAACCGCCAGCAGCAGGCCCAGCCAGGCCAGCAGCCGCAGCGGCGCGGTGGAAAAGGCCACCATGCCGGTCAGCGCCAGCGAGAACGAGCCGCCCATGCCGAACTTGGTCAGCCCGTCGGCGCGCGCCAAGGGTTCGTAGTCCAGCGCGGTGCTGGTAAAGCCCACCCAGGCATACAGGCCCTTCATGAAGCGGTTGCGCTCGGGCAGCGCCTTCAGGGCGTTGACCACCTGGCGGTCCATCAGCCGGAAGTCGCCGGCGTTGGCCGGGATCTCGATGGGGTTGCGCCAGTTGACCAGCTTGTAGAACAACCCGATCAGGCCCGCCTGCAGCGCCGACTGGTCCTCCCGGGTTTTGCGCAGCGCATACACCACGTCGGCGCCCTGCTGCCATTTCAAGAGCATCTCGGGCAGCAGGGACGTGGGATGCTGGCCGTCGGCATCCATCAGGACGACGGTGTCGCCATGCGCGATGTCCAGCCCCGCCGTGAGCGCGGATTCCTTGCCAAAGTTGCGCGACAGCTTGAGGCACACGAGCTGCGCATGGGCCGCGCACAGGCCCTGCATCACGCGGGCGGTGTCGTCCTGGCTGCCATCGTCCACCACGATCAGCTCGACCCGGGGGGACAGCTGGCACAGCGCAGCCAGCACATGCGGCACGACCGCACCCAGGCTTTTCGCCTCGTTGAAAGCCGGCATGACGCATGAGATTGAAGGGGTCTGTTGGGTGCGAAGGTTCATCCTCGCATCATGCCCATAATCCAGACCCATGGCCAAACTCAAGCAGCTCGAATCCTTTGTCTCGGTG
>JACMQR010000156.1 GCA_014376885.1 Polaromonas sp. | reverse complement strand
TTTGTTGACAAGTTGGGATGACGGGCAAACCGCTGGGTGCTTGCCCGGGTCATCAAGCTGCGAAAGACTTGCGGATAAGTTTTGCAAGTTCAAGGGCCGCTGTTTTATTTGCGCTGTTTATTTGCGGGCGCTGATTTTTTTGTCACTGCGGCGCAGCCACGGTGACCAGGGCCGGGCGCAGCACCCGGTCAGCGATCAGGTAGCCTTTTTGCAGCACCATCACCACGGTGTTGGCTTCCTGCGCGGCCGGCACCATGCTGATCGCCTGGTGCTGGTGCGGATCGAATTTGCTGCCGGCAGCCGGGTTGATTTCCAGCACCCGGTTGCGCTCCAGGGCGCTTTTGAGCTGCTTGAGCGTGGCGGCCGAGCCTTCGCGCAACTGCTCGAGCGTGGCTTCTTTCAAGGCCAGGCCCGCTTCCAGGCTGTCCAGCGCGGGCAGCAGGCTTTCGGCAAAGCTTTCAATGGCGAACTTGCGCGCCTTGGAAACCTCGTCGTCAGCGCGCCGCCGGGCGTTTTCGGCTTCGGCCTTGGCGCGCAGAAAGCTGTCGGACAGTTCGGTGTTTTTCGCCTGCAAGGCGGCCAGCTGGGTCTGGGCCTGACTGGCGGCGTTGCTGGCGTCGAACTCGTCGGCCGCTTGCGCTGCTTCGAGTTCTTCGGGGCTGGGCTCGCCGGTCAGGGTTTGACTTTGTTCGGAGGGGGTGTTCTCGGACATGGGGGTAAAAAAGGGGTTGATGGCGGGTAAGGCCTGTAGCTTGGGACCGCAAAGCCCTTTTCAAGTCAGGGCTTTGCAAATCGATTCGGAAAGGTTGCCGGGCTGCGCCGAAAAAAAACAGGCCAATGGCCTGCCGTGTCGCTTGCCGGCCGGCCGCCTGCGTTAAGCCGGTTGCGGAGCGCTTGCGGCGCTGACCTTGGTCTGGCTGACGGCCCATTTGCCGGCAAACGCCTGCAGATCGTTCAGGCGTTTGAGCAGGTCCGCGCCCAGCGGGGTGACGGTATAGCCTTTTTCGCCATGGCCGAGCAGGCCGGCAGCGCGCAGCTGCTTGATGCGGGTGTTCAGGGTGTTGGGGGTGATGTGGCCGATGCTGTCCTGAAGCAGTCGAAACGTCTGCGGATGGCCGTCCTTGAGCGCCCACAGCACACGCAGCGCGTAGCGCGACTCCAGCAGTTCAAGCAACAAGCTGATGGCGGCGTTTTCTTTGACACTCATGGCGTTATCTCCTCAGTTCGGTCGGGTCACAGGAAAGGGTCGTCAAGCCTGGTGCAGGCTTGCGGGCAAATATAACGCAAATTTAGTTTTTGCTACGAGTTTTATAGCTATTCGTGCCCGCGCTGTGTGCATTGCGAGACAAAATGACCATAAATCCGGACATCGCCGACAGTGCCAGCCAGATCATTTTTGAAATTCGCCAAAGGCGCAGGGGTGGGCCATCAGGACGGCGGCCGGCGACCAGAATAAAAAAACAGCCGGTCATGGGCTCCCGGACTGCCGACCCGTATTTGCGGCTGGGGTGGGCAAAAAGATCGAGCGAAGCAGCCAAATTCCTGATAAATTCAGTCGTGGCCTGTGTTGAGCAGGCCATGCATCAATTGGCCATGTGCCTGCTTGATACCGGAAGAGTCTGTAGGGTCGTTTGCGCGGCTCGCAGCGCCGAAGGAGCAACCACCCCGGAAACTCTCAGGCCTCAAGGACCGGTACCAGGATTGATCTCTGAAGAGTTGCCGCATTTTTCGTCATGCGGCGCACCGAAGGAGCAAACGTCGCCGCAGGCAGCGCGGTTTCGTGAATCTCTCAGGTCCGAAAAACAGAGGGGGTGTGCGCCGCGCCATTGCGCGCGCAGTCCACCCCCGACGTTCTGGAGTTCTTCAGCCATGCAAGCTACTGCAAAAAATATTGCCGTCATCGGCGGCGGCATCACCGGCGTCACCACCGCCTACGCCCTGAGCCGACGCGGATTTTCTGTCACGTTGTTCGAGCGTCACCGTTACGCGGGAATGGAAACCTCGTTTGCCAACGGCGGCCAGCTTTCCGCTTCCAATGCCGAGGTCTGGAACCACAGCTCAACTCTTTTGAAGGGGCTCAAATGGATGCTCAGGAGCGATGCGCCGCTGCTGGTCAATCCAAAGCCCAGCTGGCACAAGATCTCCTGGTTTGCCGAGTTCATCGCCAATATTCCCAACTACCACAGCAACACCGTGCAAACCACCCGCCTGGCGATTGCGGCCCGCCAGCATCTGTTTGCCTGGGCCGAGGAAGAAGGCATCGACTTCGACTTGAAGACCCGGGGCATCTTGCACATCTACCGCGACAAGGCCAGTTTCGAGCAGGCCGGAAAAGTCTCCAGATTGTTGGCTGAGGGCGGATTGCAGCGCCGCGCTGTCACGCCGGGGGAAATGCGCGCCATCGAGCCCACACTGGCCGGCCAGTACCATGGCGGCTACTTCACCGAAAGCGATGCCACCGGCGACATTCACCGCTATACCCGGGGCCTGGCCGAAGCAGCGGTTCGGCGGGGCGTGCGCTGCCTGTACGGACAAGATGTCCGCGCTGTCACCACCGATGGCAAGCAGGCCAGCATCACCGTGGGGCAGGGCGCCGACCAAACGGTGTCGATGTTCGATGCCGTGGTCGTTTGCGCCGGCACGGCCAGCCGCGCCCTGGCCGCCACTTTGGGCGACCGGGTGAATATCTACCCGGTCAAGGGCTATTCCATCACCGTGAATCTGCAAGACGAGCGCAGTCGGGCGTCTGCGCCGCAGGTCAGCATGCTGGACGATGCGACCAAGCTGGTGTCCAGCCGTCTGGGGCCAGATCGTTTCCGGGTGGCCGGCACGGCCGAGTTCAATGGCTTCAACCGCGACATCCGCGCCGACCGGATCAAGCCGCTGGTCGACTGGGTGCAGCAGTGCTTTCCCGGCGTCAGCACGCACAGCGTCGTGCCCTGGGCTGGCCTGCGCCCAATGATGCCCGACATGCTGCCCCGCGTGGGCCGGGGCCGCTCGCCCTGCGTTTTCTACAACACCGGCCACGGCCATCTGGGCTGGACAATTTCTGCGGTTACAGCCGACATGATTGGCGATGTGGTGAGCCAGGCGTTCAGGCCGACACCCGAGACTTTTGCGCCCGGCGGTGTGGGCACGGGTGCTGTCGCCAAGGCTGCAAATTTTTAAGGCGGCTGTTGGCGCGCAGAAATAAGCGCGGCAAAGCCGCTTTGCTGCGCGCCCTTGCCCGGCTGAGCAATGCAGCGGCTGCCAAAGTTGCTTGCATGGCTTCGCAAGGCGCATAAAAAAACCCAGTGCCTTTTCGGGCACTGTCCGGTTCACCAGGTTGCCTGGCCAGGCTACAGCGTGTCGATAAAGCTGCGCAGCTTGTCGCTGCGGCTCGGGTGCTTGAGCTTGCGCAGCGCTTTGGCTTCGATCTGGCGGATGCGCTCGCGCGTCACGTCAAACTGCTTGCCGACTTCCTCCAGCGTGTGGTCGGTGGACATCTCGATGCCAAAGCGCATGCGCAGCACCTTGGCTTCGCGCGGCGTCAGGCTGTCCAGGATGTCTTTCACGACATCGCGCAGGCCGGCCTGCATGGCGGCTTCCAGCGGCGCGGTGTTGGCGCCGTCCTCGATGAAGTCGCCCAGGTGTGAATCGTCGTCGTCGCCAATCGGCGTTTCCATGGAGATCGGCTCCTTGGCGATCTTCATGATCTTGCGGATTTTTTCTTCCGGAATCTCCATCTTTTCGGCCAGGACGCTGGCGTCGGGCTCAAAGCCGAACCCCTGCAGATGCTGGCGGCGCAGCCGGCTCATCTTGTTGATGGTTTCGATCATGTGCACCGGAATGCGGATGGTGCGCGCCTGGTCGGCGATCGAGCGCGTGATGGCCTGGCGAATCCACCAGGTGGCATAGGTCGAGAACTTGTAGCCGCGCCGGTATTCGAACTTGTCGACCGCCTTCATCAGGCCGATGTTGCCTTCCTGGATCAGGTCGAGGAACTGCAGGCCGCGATTGGTGTATTTTTTCGCAATCGAAATCACCAGCCGCAAGTTGGCCTCGATCATTTCCTTTTTGGCATCGCGCGAGTTGGACTCGCCCTCGTTCATCCGCTTGTTGATGTCTTTCAGGTGCAGCAGCGGCACGACGACGCGCATCTGCAACTCGCCCAGCTTGGTTTGCAGTTCCTGGATCGGCGGGATGTTGCGCGCCATGATGTTTGACCACGGCTTGCCGGAAGCGACCTGCTTTTCGACCCATTTCAGGTTCAGCAGATTGGGCGGGAAATCCTTGACGAAGGTTTCCTGCGGCATGCCGCATTTTTCGACAATGATGCGCCGCAGCTCGCGCTCTTTTTTACGCACATCGAGCACCTGGCCGCGCAGCAGGTCACACAGCTTTTCAATCGACTTGGCGGTAAAGCGCACGGTCATCAGCTCGTCGCTCAGCGCTTTTTGCGTCTTCAGGTACGCGGGGGTGCCATAGCCTTCCTTTTCGTAGAGCTTGTGGACCTTTTCCGCATAGCTGCCGACCTTCTCGAACCGGCTGAGCGCTTCTTTTTTGAGCTCTTCAAGCTTTTTGGTCAATGCCTTGGAGCCGCCCTTGCCGTCGTCGTCGTCGTCCTCGTCAAACTCGTCGAAATCTTCCTCGGCCACATAGTCATCGGCCTCGTTCGGGTTGGAAAAACCATCGACCACGGTCGAGATGACAATCTTGCCTTCCTTGATTTCGTCGGCCAGGCGCATGATCTCGGCAATCGTTGCCGGGCTTTCCGAGATGGCTTCCATCATGCGCATCAGGCCGCCCTCGATGCGCTTGGCAATCTCGATCTCGCCTTCGCGTGTCAACAGCTCGACCGTGCCCATCTCGCGCATGTACATGCGCACCGGGTCGGTGGTGCGGCCGAATTCACTGTCCACCGTCGACAGGGCGGCTTCGGCTTCCTCCTCGGCCTCTTCTTCGGTCGCCACAGTGGCGCCGGTGTTGTTCAGCAGCAGGGTTTCGGCGTCGGGCGCCTGCTCGAACACCGCCACGCCCATGTCGTTGAGCATGTTGATGACGACTTCGAGCGTCTCGGCATCGACCAGCTTGTCGGGCAGGTGGTCGGAAATCTCGCCATGGGTCAGGTAGCCGCGCGTCTTGCCCAGCTTGATCAGGGTCTTCAGGCGCAGCCGGCGCTTGAGAATGTCTTCTTCGGACAGGACGGTTTCGTCCAGGCCGAATTCCTTCATCAAGGCGCGTTCCTTGGCCTTGCTGATTTTCATGCGCAGCGGCTTGACTTTTTCGGTCGTGGCTGTCGCCTCGGTCGCTGCGGGTTCTTCTGCAAATTCGGCTTCGATGTCCGACAGGTCTTCGTCGCCGTTCAGGCTGGCTTCGCTCGGCTTGCGCGCCGGTTTGGCGGTTGCGGCCGCGGCCGGCGCGCCTTCAGGAGCGGATGCTTTGGGCGGACGGCCTGGTTTTTTCTTGGCTGGCTGGGCGCCTTTGAGCAAGGCATCGGCAGCGGCGAGAAGTTGGGCTTGGGTGGACTTGGGCTGCACGGCATTCACTTTCTTCAGGGTCATATCAGGTATCGCAGAATCGGCAGTGGCTTGACTCTCCGGGGCACGCGGCCTGCCGGTTGCTAGGGAGATGGCGGGTTTTTTGGATTTTTCAACCTCAAGCCCGGAGTTCGCGGAACTGGCGGCGCTTTTCAACGCAGGTTTTGCTGCCGCCGGCCTGGCGGTTTTGGCAATGGCGGGCGCTGGCAATTTCGTGGCGGGGTCAGATTTCGCAGACGGCATAAAACCTCCAGATGTCGAAAAAATGCTTGAAGCTGTCAATGGGCCAGGCAAACTGCACTGCGTCAGCGGGCGCGCCAACCGGGGTCAGGAGAGATGCGGAAAAAACCGGATTTTCAAAAAACAAGCAGAAAAAAACAACGACCGATTGCGCCTGGGCATCCAGGCACAGGCTTTGGCCGGCAATTTTTTGTTTGTAACTTTTTGGCAAACTGTCTGGGCGAACATTTGGAATGCAGTCCTTGCGGGGAGTTGGCCGTATCCTGTAGGAATTCCCTTGGGTTTAAAGGGGGCCGGTGCCGGAGGTGCTGCTGTCGCGCTTGCCTGAAAAAAACGGATTATACCGCTGTTTCCGGTTTTACCTTGTGTTCATGCGGGTTTCGCGGGTATTTTTTTTGCCCGCGATTGGGCCAGAAGTTCCCGCAAGCGCTCTAAAACGGCAGGCTCGCCCGGAGCCCGGGCGGCCAGGTCGGCAATTTCACTGTCGTCCCTGATCTGCTGGAGCTGCTGGAGTATCCGGCGGGTTTCCCCCCAGTCGTTGTCGACGCCGTCCAGCACCTCGGCGAACTGGGCCAGGGCGTGGTGCTCATGGGCATGGCCGCGCAGGCCTTCGCGCAGCACTGCCCAAGACTGCGGGCCATGCTCGTGCAGCTCGCTTTCCAGCCAGGCGAACAGGGGCCCGTGCGGCGCCGGCAGGCAAAGCAGCAGGTGGTGCTCGTCGCTGCTGAGCCGGTCCCAGGCCTGCGGTTCGGTCAGCAGCAGCCGCAGCACCCGGTCTTCCCGGCTGGTGGGCAGGATGCGGCCGGTCAGGCGGCGCGGCGCGGTGCGCGCCGTCATGCCCGGTCGGCTGAACTTGCCCAGCTTCGGCGCGGTCTGCGGCATGAAGCTGGCTGGGAACTGTGAATCCGCTACGCCGTAGTCGGCCTGGCCTTGAAAGCCGGGCGAATAGTCGCCGAATTCCGGCATTTCCTGGTCAGCGCGCAGGCCCGATTGAAATTCTGGCGATGGGTCCCTGGCTGGCGGCGGGCGGGCGGTGCTGGCACCCTTGTAGGCTGGCTTGCGGCCGCCGGATGACGGTTGCCAGAGCTGCAGCAGCTCGCGGCTGTCGATCATCACCTGCTCGGCAATCTCGGCCAGCAGCTGCGGCTTGAGCAAGCCCTCGGGCAGCGCGCTCCAGAGCGCCCTGGCATTGCTGGCCATGTGTGCGCGGCCCTCGGCGGTGTCCAGGTCGCAGCCCTCGCCGGCGGCTTCCAGCAGAAAACGGCTCAGCGGCACCGCCTTGGCAACGCTGGCCGCAAAGCCCTGGGCGCCATGTTCGCGGATGAAGCTGTCCGGGTCGTGTTCGGCGGGCAGGAACAAGAACTTGACGGTACGCACATCGCTGGCAAAGGGCAGGGCGGCGTCCAGCGCCTTGCGTGCCGCGCGCCGGCCGGCGCTGTCGCCGTCAAAGCTGAACACCACCGAGTCGGTGAAGCGAAACAGTTTTTGGATGTGCTCGGGCGTGCAGGCGGTACCCAGTGTGGCCACGGCGTTGGCAAAGCCGAGCTGCGCCAGCGCCACCACGTCCATATAGCCTTCGGTGACCAGCGCATAGCCATGCTGGCGCAGCGCGGTGCGCGCTTCAAACAGGCCATAGAGCTCGCGGCCCTTGCTGAACACCGGCGTTTCGGGCGAGTTCAGGTATTTGGGTTTTTCGTCGCCCAGCACCCGTCCGCCAAAGCCGATGCATTCGCCCTTGACATTGCGGATCGGAAACATCACCCGGTCGCGGAACCGGTCATAGCGCTTGGCGCCTTCTTGCGGGGTGGTTTCGCCGGGGTCGCCGGCAATGACCAGGCCGCTTTCGACGAGCAGCGGGTCGTTGTAGTCGGCAAACACGCTGGCCAGGCCGCGCCAGCCTTCGGGCGCATAGCCGAGCCCGAAGGTCCGGGCGACCTCGCCGGACACGCCGCGTTGCTTGAAATACGCGATCGCCCGCTGGGAAGCCCGCAAATTTTTGATGTAGGCCTGGCCGGCTTTTTCCAGCACGCTGGTCAGCGTGGCCTGCTGCTCGCGCGCCTGCGCTGCCCGGGCCCGGTCCTGCGGCGAGACATCGTCATCGGGCACCTGCAGGCCGTATTGCTGGGCCAGGTCCTTGACCGATTCGACAAAGGTCATGCCGGCATGGTCCATCAAAAAGCTGATCGCATTGCCGTTCTTGCCGCAGCCAAAGCAGTGGTAGAACTGCTTGGCCGGGCTGACGCTGAACGACGGCGATTTTTCGCCATGGAACGGGCACAGGCCCATGAAGTTGGCGCCGCCTTTTTTAAGCTGCACATAGCGCCCGACGATGTCGACGACATCGGCGCGCGCCAACAGCTCCTGGATGAATGATTGCGAAATAGCCATTGGGGGATTTGAATTAGCCGCCAATTTAAGCACAGCTGCCTACAAAAGCCCGGGCATAACCGCCTGCCCGGAAACCAGGTCCGGTCCGCATAATGAATGCCCGACTTTCGCCTTGCCGGGCTGTGGACCGTCCTTATGACCCTTGAACCGCCTGCCGCCTACGTCCTGCGCCATCCGGGCGCTTTTGCGCTGCAGATCCTCAAAGGCTTTCGCGCCAACCAGGGCCTGCTGCTGGCTGGCGCGGTGGCCTACTACGCCTTGCTGTCCATCGTTCCCTTGCTCATCCTGATTGCGATCGCGCTGTCGCATGTGGTGGACCAATCGATTCTGCTCGATTCGCTGAACCGGTACATCGCCTGGCTGGCGCCGGGGGAGTCGAGCTTCATTGTCAACGAGCTGACGAACTTTTTGAACCACCGCGAGGTCATGGGCTGGGTTTTGCTGGGAACCATGCTGTTTTTCAGTTCCCTGGCCTTCACCGTGCTGGAAAACGCGATGTCGGTGATCTTTTTGCACCGGGTGGCCATCCGGCGGCGCCACTTCATGGTTTCGGCCATCTTGCCGTACTGCTATATTTTTTGCCTGGGCCTGGGCTTTTTGCTGATGACGCTGGTGGCCGGCAGCTTTCAGGCGCTGGGCGACAAAAACATCGAGTTCCTGGGCGGGCGCTGGTCGCTCAGCGGCTTTTCCGGCGCGCTGCTGTACCTGCTGGGCTTGAGCGGCGAAATTTTTGTGCTGACATCGGTGTACCTGGTGATGCCGGTGGGCCAGTTGTCGCTGCGCCGCGCGCTGATCGGCGGCGTCACCGCCGCGCTGCTCTGGGAGGTGACGCGCCACCTGCTGGTCTGGTACTTTGCCACGCTGTCGCAGGTCGGCCTGGTGTATGGCTCGCTGACGACGGCCATCGTTGTCCTGCTGAGCCTGGAAATTGCCGCCACGCTGCTGCTGCTCGGCGCGCAGGTGATCTCGGAATACGAGCGGCTGGGCGCGGTCGGTCCCAATGCGCCGGCCCCGCCGCTGCGCACCGGCTAGCCGGGCGGGCTTGACCATTCGCAAATTCCTACAGCTCAGCGGTGCCCGGGCTGACACTGCGGCAAATGCCGGAAATCTATAGTTTTGCTGGAACCCGTCCCTGGCGCGTCGTGGGGTCTGCGCGCCGTTTTATCCACCTTTGCTGTCCAGGACATCGACGATGAGTCATGCGTTCAGTCTCGACCGCCTTTGCGCGGCATGCCGCAGCCCGGAATTTGTCTGGGGATCCGCGCTGCCTGGCAGGCGGCTGCCGCCCGTCTACTTTCCCGGCCGATGATCGGCGTCGTCGTTCCCGTTCACAACGAAGAGCGGCTGATTGCCAGGTGCATAGAGTCGATCCAGCAGGCGGCCCGGTGCACGCGGCTGCGAGCCGAGCCGGTCGAAATCGTGCTGGTGCTCGACGCCTGCACCGACGCCAGCCAGGCGATCGCCAGCCGGCGCAAGGTGACGGTTTTAAGCGGCGATCTACGCAATGTCGGCGCTGCCCGGGCCTTGGGTGCTGCGCACTGCCTGGCGCGCAAG
>JACMQR010000155.1 GCA_014376885.1 Polaromonas sp. | reverse complement strand
TCGGCGCGGTGGTGACCGGACCCAAAGCGGCGCATATTTTTTCGCCTGGCAACCACGGCACAACCTTTGGCGGCAATCCGCTGGCCATGCGGGCCGGCGTGGAAACCATCCGCATCATGGAAGCTGAAGGCCTGCTGGACAACGCGGCTGCGGTGGGCGGCCATTTGCGCTCGGCACTGCTGCGCGAGCTCGGCAGCCTGCCGGGCTTCAAGGAAGTTCGCGGTCTTGGCCTGATGCTGGGCATCGAGCTGGACCGGCCGTGCGGCGTGCTGGTCGGCCGGGCCGCCGACAACGGCCTGCTGATCAGCGTGACGGCTGACAGCGTGATCCGCCTGGTGCCGTCCCTGGTCATGACCCGGGCCGAGGCCGACGAGGTCGCCGCCATCCTGTGCCCCCTGGTCCGGCAGTTTTTGCAAGAAGGCGTGTGAAGCATGCCCACGACAAGCCCGCCGCTGCCCGTCAAGCACTTCTTGCAGTTCAGCGACCTGAGCGCCGATGACTGCGCGTATATTTTCGAGCGCGCCGCGCTGATCAAGAAAAAATTCAAGGCCTATGAAAGACACCAGCCGCTGATTGACCGCACGCTGGTCATGATTTTCGAGAAAGCCTCGACCCGTACCCGCGTCAGCTTCGAAGCCGGCATGTACCAGCTGGGCGGCACGGTGGTCAACCTGACCACCGAAGGCAGCCAGCTGGGCCGGGCAGAGCCGATCGAGGACAGCGCCAAGGTGATCAGCCGCATGGTCGATCTGGTGATGATCCGCACCTTCGAGCAAAGCAAGCTCGAGCGCTTTGCCGAGCATTCCCGGGTGCCGGTCATCAACGGCCTGACGAATGAGTTTCACCCCTGCCAGATTCTGGCCGACATCTTTACCTACATCGAGCACCGCGGCTCGATCCACGGCAAAACGGTCGCCTGGGTGGGCGATGGCAACAACATGGCCAACACCTGGCTGCAAGCCAGCGACATCCTGGGTTTCAAGGTTCACCTGAGCACGCCGGGCGGCTATGAGGTGGACCAGTCGGTCGCCGGCATCCGCTGCAGCGAAAGCTACCAAGTGTTCAAGGACCCGATGCAGGCCTGCCGGAATGCCGACCTGGTGACCACCGACGTCTGGACCAGCATGGGGTTTGAAGCCGAGAACGAGGCGCGCAAAAAAGCCTTTGCCGACTGGTGCGTGGACAGCGAGATGATGCGGGTCGCCAAGCCCGACGCCCTGTTCATGCACTGCCTGCCGGCGCACCGGGGCGAGGAAGTCCAGGCCGAGGTGATTGACGGTGCGCAGTCGGTCGTCTGGGACGAGGCGGAAAACCGCATGCATGTGCAAAAGGCGCTGATGGAGTTTTTGCTACTGGGCCGGCTGTGATACGCGTTTTCTTGGATATTCCCCGCACCAGTGGGCTGGCATCAGGCGCTTGAGCTTGCCCCACATGCGCCATCAAGCCGGTAGCACACCCATATCGAGCGGCTTGGCATGGCCTGAAACGGCAGTTCAGATTTTTTCCGGCATAGCCGATGAGTGGTGGTGGGAAATGAGCCACTCGCCGTTCTGATACGAGTAAATATAAGAGTAGCGCGCAGCCACTTGGCTGCCATCTTTTAACTTGAAAGTGTAAGTACCGACGTCACTGGCTGTATTGCAACCAATTTTGATAGTGCTTGAATTGATCGTTCCTTGTGGGGTCAATTTCAAAAACTTCGTGAAATAGTTCAATCGGTCATCCTGTGTCAGACGCGGCTGGTTTTGTACAGTTGCCAGCAATACTGCGTCTGCTGTGTAGTTAGCCACCACACGGCTGGGATCGAGGGTTTTGAGTGACGCGTTCCATCGGTCAAACAAACCCGCGATTTGCTTTTCGTCCACGGATACGCAGGTTTGCGTGGTCTGCGCAAAAGCACTCGTTGCTGCGGCCAATGCGAGCAGCGAAATGGCGATTTTTTTCATGTGTCGGTCCTTTGATTTAAAACGCGTTCTGGTTTGTTGTCCCGCTGGCAGTCCGCTTTTTGTCTGCCGCCAACAACCTGAATTAAATCGACCGGTATGCAACCTTCCATGACTGCAGCATTAACTGCGCCTGAAACTTTTATGAACGGCACATGACAACCCGAGCCATCGACCAAGGCACTCAGCTGTCGGTGTCGATCTTGTAGCCCAGGCCACGCACCGTTTTAATAAGCTGCACAGCGTGCCCCGTGTCAACCTTGGCACGCAGACGGCTGATGTACACATCGATGACATTGGTTAGAGGGTCTTCATTGACGCCCCACACGTTCGAGAGAAGTCGCTCCCGGCTGTAGAGGCGACCCGGGTAACGCATGAGCAGTTCGAGCATCGCAAGCTCCCTGGCCGTCAGGCTGATAAACCGCCCCGCGCGCTCCACCCTCATTTTTTCACGGTCAAACACCAGATCGCCCACCGTCAGCAGGCTGACAAGCTCGGTCTGCTGACCACTCCTGCGGTACAGCGCGTCAATGCGCGCAAGAAGCTCATCAAAGGCAAACGGCTTGGTCAGGTAGTCGTCAGCCCCGCAACGCAGGCCGGACACGCGGTCTTCGACTGTGGCCAGCGCGGTCAACATCAGCACCGGTGTGTTGCGCCTTTCGCCGCGCAGGGTCTGGCACAGCTCGATGCCGTCAATGCCGGGCAGCATCACATCGAGCAAGATAACGTCGCATTCGCTGCTTCGCGCCAGGGAAAGGCCTTCAATGCCATTTCTGGCCAGTTGAACGGTATGGCGTTCCGCCCGCAAGCCTCTGCCCAAAAAATCAGCGACACGGCTGTCGTCTTCAATCACCAAAATATGCATGCTAACGGCTCCCCGGCATCTGGACACAGGCGCGGCAGCCAGAGGCCGGCTGGTTTTCAAGACTGAGGCGGATGCTTAACGCATCGGCCAGATTTTTGGCAATCGCAAGCCCGAGGCCTGCGCCGTCCGATCGCATCTTGCGGGCCTGCGCGCCCCGGAAATTACGCTGGAAAACATTTTCAATCTCCGCTTTGTCCAGCCCGATCCCCGTGTCGAAAATTGAAACCTCGAGCTTGTCGCCCGCCACCTCGATGCGCGTCGTGATCGCGCCGCCCGCGCTGGTGTAACGCACCGCGTTGTCATACAGGACCATCAGGATTTGAAGCAGCTTGGCAGCATCGGTGGTGACGACCACGGATGCCAGATCCATCGATGCCCTGATGTCGGTGACTGCAACGCCACTGCCCTGCGCCAGCGAACGCGCTTGTGCCAGGGCCTCTTTGAGAATCGGGGCAAAGGGCACGCAATCGAGCGAGATGTCTGCCGCCATGGACTGCTCGCGGGCGAGAAGTAACAACTCGTTCACGCGCTGGGACAGCTGGCGGGTGGTGGAGGCGATGTTTTCAAGCGCCAGTCGGTAATCGGCCACGGGCTTGCCGATACCGCGCAACGCAATTTCGGCCTCGCCCAAAATCGCCGTGGCAGGCGTGCGCAGCTCGTGGCTCAGGTCTGAAAACAACTGGCGTCTGCGGACATCTGCGGCCTGCAGCTGCGCGTTGGCGTTGGTGAGCTGGACAGTCCTTTCGGACACTGCCGCTTCCAGGCGGCTGTTTTCCGCCCTGTCCTTGAGCCGCGTCTGGTGAATTTCCAGTGCCATGGTGTTGAAGCTTTTGGCCAGCTGACCAAACTCGTCGCGCGTGCGCTCGGGTACCGTGATGGGCTGCATGCCGGCAGACTGCTCTGTTTTGATGCGCTGCGTGCCCAGCAGAAGATCTTCAAGGGGCTGCTTGAGCTGCCTGACAAAATACCACGCCATGGCCAGGGCTGCCGCGCAGCTCAACACCATCATGGCGGCAAATACGAAGTCGCTCCGCCGGACCACCGCATCGGCATCGGCGTCGGCCTGCTGGCTCAGACCTGATTGCTGGTCGATGGCGGCGGCCAGCAGCACACGAACATCGCGTGTTTCAGCCATGTCGAAGATGCCCAGCACCTCGGTCCAGATATGCTCGTTGTCTGCGGGCTTGCGCTCTGTCTGGGCTTGCACTACACGTTGCTGGAAATTGGAAAAATTTTTCTCCAGCACATTGAGCGTGTCTGTGTTGTCGATACCCGCCAGATGCAGCCGGTCGTCACCCAGCAATTGGCTTTGAACAGCACTCAGCGTGCGCAGCGCCTGAATGTTGGTGTTCAGCCTGACAAGCAGCACATCGCGCGCCTGGAGGGCCGCGTTGCCCGTGAGCAGCAACTGTGCGTACCAGACCTTGAGTCGCTGCTTGTCCGCCGAGACATATGTGTACCGGGTCAACATGTCGTGGGCGACGCGGCTGCGCTGCTCATGGTGCTGCGCGGTTTGCACCAGCCAGTAGGCAGTCACCGCCTGAACCAGCATCAGCCCGCACAGACATACAAAGGCAAGCACCAGTTTTCTTCGGTACATGGTGGAGTTCTATTTTTTTGACTGGGTCAGACCGCCGTGCACAAGCTTGGTTACCCACGCCCGACGAACGGCATCTTGGTCGCCATGATGGTCATGAACTGGATGTTGGTCGACAGTGGCAGCCCGGCCATGTGAACCACCGCCTGGGCCACCTCGGCCGCGTCCATCATCGGCTCGGCGGCAGTCTCCCCGTTGGCCTGCGGCACGCCGGCGGCCATGGGCGCCGCCAGCTCGGTCATGGCGTTGCCGACATCGATCTGGCCGCAGGCAATGTTGTACTTGCGGCCGTCAAGTGACAAGGTTTTCGTCAGGCCGGTGATGGCGTGCTTGGTCGCGGTGTAAGGCGCCGAGTTGGGGCGCGGCGCATGGGCGGCAATCGAGCCGTTGTTGATGATCCGGCCGCCCTGGGGCAACTGCTCTTTCATCAGCCGGAAAGCGCCCTGGGCGCACAAAAACGAGCCGGTCAGGTTGATGTTGACGACGTTTTGCCACTGCGCGTAGCTCAGGTCCTCAAAGCTGGCGCGCGGCGCATTCACACCGGCGTTGTTGAACAGCACATCAAGCCGGCCAAACTTTTCCTTGATGGTCGCAAACAGGGCGTCGACCGACTCGGGCCGGCTGACATCGGTGGCCACCGGCAGGGCGTGGCCGGTGCTTGACGCCGCAGCCGTTTCAACCAGCGGCTCAATGCGGCGCCCGGCCAGTACCACCCGGTAGCCAGCGGCCAGCAATGCCAGCGCCACCGCCCGGCCAATGCCGGTGCCCGCGCCCGTCACGAGTGCCACTTTGTCGTTTGAAGTCATGAAAGCCTTTGGATGAAAAAATACAGACCGGTGCGAAACCGGCTGCTGCCCGACAGCCGGCGGGTCAATTTTGCCTGAGCGGCAGCAGCCGGCCTTGCGCCTCAAGCCCAGGCGCGGCGCCCATGGCTTGCTGCGCCAGCTATTTCAACCCTTGTTGGCATTAACCGACACCCTGGTTTTTTCGGCGGTGCTACCTTTGCCGCATGACCAAGCCTGTTCCCCGTCCCGCCGCCCTGCCCAACCCCAGCCGGCGGCTGAAAATCTGGGACATCTCGCCGGCGGTGGACGAGAATTCCCAGGTGTTTCCGGGCGACACCGCCTACTCGCAGCAACTTCATTTTTCGCTTTCGCCCGATTGCCCGGTCAATGTCAGCCGCAGCACGCTGTTGCCGCACACCGGCGCGCATGCCGATGCGCCGCTGCATTACGCCAGCGGCCAAGCGGCGATTGGCGACGTGGACCTGCAGGCCTACCTGGGCCCGTGCCGCGTGATTCATTGCCTCGACTGCGGACCGCTGGTGCAGCCGGCGCACATCGCCCATGCGCTGCACAGGCTGCCGGCCTGCGTGCTGCTGCGCACAGCTCGCCATGCCAGCCAGTCCTGGGTATCTTTTAGTGCTATAGCGCTTGATGCGCTTACACTTCTAGCTAGCAAAAACATAGTGCTTGTCGGCATTGACACCCCCAGCGTGGACCCGGCCCCCAGCCAGCACCGGCCCTGCCACCGGTTGCTGCTGCAGCGCGGCCTGCGGGTGCTGGAAAACCTGGTGCTCGACGACGAGCCCGAGGGCGACTACGAATTGATTGCCCTGCTGCTCAAGCTGAGGCGGGCCGACGCCTCGCCGGTGCGCGCCATCCTGCGCGAACTGCCCTGAATCCTGAAAAAGAACTTTCCATGGCCCGAACCCTGCAAGACTGCCGCGCGCTCGACGCGCAAGACCCGCTGCGCGCCCTGAAGGAGCAGTTCATCCTGCCCGAAGGCGTGATCTACCTTGACGGCAATTCCCTCGGCCCGCTGCCCAAGGCCAGCGCCGCCCGCGTGCTTGAGGCGCTGACCCAGGAATGGGGCCAGGGCCTGATCCGCGCCTGGAACAGCGCTGGCTGGTTAGAAGCGCCGCAGCGCCTGGGCGACAAGATTGCCCGGCTGGTGGGCGCCGGACCGGGCGAGCTGGTGGTTGCCGACAGCACCTCGGTCAACCTGTACAAGGTGCTGAGCGCCGCGCTCGCCATGGCGGCCGAGGACGCGCCGGCGCGCCGGGTGCTGGTCAGCGAGCGCAGCAACTTTCCCACCGACCTGTACATTGCCCAGGCGCTGTGCCAAGAACGCGGACTGCGCCTGCTGCTGGTCGAGCCGCAAGACATTGCCGCCGCGCTGACCGCCGATGTCGCCGTGCTGCTGCTGACGCAGGTGAACTACCGCACCGGCGCGCTGCACGACATGGCGGCAGTAACCGCTGCCGCGCATGCAGCCGGCAGCCTGGCTGTCTGGGATCTGGCGCACAGCGCCGGCGCGGTGCCAGTGGACCTGCATGCCGCGCAGGCCGATTTTGCCGTCGGCTGCGGCTATAAGTTCCTCAACGGCGGCCCCGGTGCACCGGCCTTTGTCTGGGCGCACCCCCGGCATGTCGCCAGATGCCGGCAGCCGCTGGCCGGCTGGTGGGGCCACGCCGCGCCTTTCGAATTCACGCCAGACTACCGCCCGGCCCCCGGCATTGGCCGCTTTTTATGCGGCACCCCGCCCGTTTTAAGCCTGACCGCGCTGGACTGCGGCATCGACACCGTGCTGGCTGCCGAGCCGCTGGGCGGCATGGCGGCGCTGCGCGCCAAGTCGCTGGCGCTGACGGATTTGTTCATCGAACTGGTCGAGGCGCGCTGCGCCGGCCATGGCCTGGAACTGGCGACGCCGCGCGCGCATGCGCAGCGCGGCTCGCAGGTCTGCCTGAGCCACAGTTCTGGCCCCCACGCTCCGCCGCTTGGCGGGTCGCGCCCCCCCGAGGGGGCTGACACCGCCTTGGGGCGGCCCGGCGAAAGTACTTGCCCCCACGCTCTGCCGCTTCGCGGGCCGCTGCCCCCCGGGGGGGCTGACACCGCCTTGGGGCGGCCCGGTGGCGGTGGCTCTGGTGCTTATGCCATCGTGCAGGCGCTGATTGCCCGCGGCGTGATTGGCGACTTTCGCGCCGGCGACGGCGGCCGGCATCCGGACATCCTGCGCTTTGGCTGTACGCCGCTGTATCTTGGTTTTGAGGACGTGTGGCAGGCGGTGGAGCATTTGCGCCAAGTGCTGGACACCGGCGAATGGCAACGCCCGGAATTCAGCCAGAAGCAGGCGGTGACATAAACAAGCCCGCCCGCCAGCCCCCCCTGAGATCGTCGCCGAGGAAAAAGCCCAGCTGGATTTCAGCCAGTCGATGAGCTACAGCGACTATTTGCAACTCGACGCCATCCTGGACGCGCAGCAGCCGCGTTCGCCGGCGCATGGCGAGATGCTGTTCATCGTCCAGCACCAGACCAGCGAGCTGTGGATGAAGCTGATGCTGCACGAGCTGCATGCGGCCATGGCCGACGCGCTGGGCAGCGCATTCAAGAAGCTGGCGCGGGTCAGCAAGATCATGGAGCAGCTGGTCCATGCCTGGGATGTGCTGGCCACCATGACGCCGTCCGAATACAGCGCCCTGCAGCCTTTCCTGGGCAGCTCCAGCGGCTTTCAAAGCGCGCAGTACCGCTGTATCGAGTTTGCGCTGGGCAACAAGAACGCGGCCATGCTCGCGCCTCATGCGCACCGGCCGGACCTGCTGGCCCGGCGCGGCCTGGATGTGCCGGCCAGCCACACCGACCGCGACTGGCAGCGCGGCTATGCCGAGAACGAAGCGGTCGAGCGCGCCTGGCTCACGGTGTACCGCGACCCGAAGCGCTACTGGGACCCGTACCAGCTGGGGGAAGAACTCACCGACCTGGAGAACGCTTTTCGGCTTTGGCGCTTTCGCCATGTCACGACGGTCGAGCGCATCATTGGTTTTAAGCGCGGCACCGGCGGCACCCAGGGCGTGGGTTACCTGCGCCGCATGCTTGACGGGGCGCTGTTACCGGAAATCTGGAAACTGCGCACGGACTGGTAGCCGTTACCAACGGTCTGCTCCGTTTTTTGAGGAAAACCCGGCTTGTGCAATACCCACGGCCCTGCAAAGCTATTTTTTTGATAGCTTTCAGGCCGCCTGGCTGGCCGGCCCGTAGAGCCAGGGCAGGTCCAGCAGCTGTTCACCCGCCAGTTTCATCGACGCATTGCGCGCCCAGCGCAGCAGGCCCTGGGCGTGAAAGATCTGGCCGTTGCGCACCGACCGGGCCTGGACCCGGGCATTGCGTTGCCAACGGGCCTGGGCATAGCGGCCGAGCGCTGCCGCGATGTCCGACTCCGGCCGGCGGGCCTGGGCCAGCTGGGCGCCAAGTTCAGCCGCGTCCTCGATCGCCATGCCCGCGCCCTGCGCCAGGAAAGGCCGCATCGGGTGGGCGGCATCGCCAAGCAGGGCAACCCGGCCCTGGGCCTGCTCGAACGCACCGCGCATCGGCGGCCGGTCGCACAGTGCCCAAAGCCGCCAGGCAGGGCCAGCCGCACTCGCGCTGTCAGTCACCGCCTGAATTATCTCGCGCAGCACCGCAGCCGTGCCCCGGGTGGCCTGCTGCAGATCGGCGCCATTGGCATGGTGGTCCCAGCTTTGCAGGTCGCCCGACACCGAGCCTTGCACGATGACCACCACATTAAGCCATTCGCCGCCGCGCACCGGGTAGTGCACCACATGTAGCCTGGGGCCCAGCCAGGCTGTCACCTGCTGGCTGCGCAGGCGCGCTGGCAGGCTGGTTTGCGGCAGCAGGGCGCGGTAAGCCAGGTGGCCGGTGAGGCGCGGCGGCATATTGCCCAGCATTTGGCCGCGCACCTGGCTCCAAAGCCCGTCCGCGCCGACCAGCGCATCCCCGTTAACCTCTGCTTTAGAGGCTGAACTGGTCTGGATTTCCAACCTGACCCCATGCCCGGTCTCGGTGTACCCGGACACGCCGTTGGCCGGCGCCAAGCTGGTGTTGCCTTGCAACTGCACCGCCTGCAGCAATAACTTGTGCAGGTCAGCGCGGTGAAGCGTGGCATAGGGTGCACCGTACTTGTGCAGCGCCTGTTGGCCCAGCGGCAGCACACCCAGCTCACGGCCTGACAAGGCGTCGCGCACCTGCAGCCGTTCGGGAAACGCCGCCACGCGACCAAGCGCCTGAGCCAGCCCCCAGCCCTGCAGCAGCCGAATCACATTCGGTCCGAGCTGTACCCCGGCGCCGACCTCGCTGAACAACTGCGCCCGCTCATACAGGCTCACTTCCCAGCCAGCCCGGGAGGCTGACAGGGCTGCGGCCAGCCCGCCGATGCCGCCGCCGGCAATCAACAACCGCCGCGTCATGCGCTGCGCAGGCGCGGCGCTGCCGTGCCGACAAGGTCCGGGCGACTGCCTGAAGCTGTGGCTTTTTTCCTCATGCAGCCAAAAGCTGGCGCAGCACATAAGGCAAGATGCCGCCATTGCGGTAGTAGTCAACCTCGATCGGCGTGTCGACCCGCAGGATCACCGTGACCTCCTGGGTCGTTCCGTCAGCGCGGGTGATGACCAGCATGGCATGGCTTTGCGGCTTCAGATCGGGATGCGGAACCACGCCAATCACCTCGGAGCCGGTCAGGTTCAGCGTGTGCCACGACTCGCCCGGCAAAAACTGCAGCGGCAACACCCCCATGCCGACGAGGTTGCTGCGGTGGATGCGCTCAAAGCTGCGCGCCACCACCGCCTTGATGCCGAGCAGTTGGGTGCCCTTGGCGGCCCAGTCGCGCGACGAGCCGGTGCCGTATTCCTCGCCGGCGAAAATCACCGTCGGCGTGCCTTCCTGCAGGTACTTCATGGCAGCGTCGTAGATGAACATCTTCTTGCCCCCGGGCTGGAATAGCGTCACGCCGCCTTCCTCGCGCGAGCCCTTGCTGTCAGCCGGAAGCATCAGGTTTTTGATGCGTACATTGGCAAAGGTGCCGCGCATCATCACCTCATGGTTGCCCCGGCGCGAGCCGTAGCTGTTGAAATCGGCTTTTTGCACGCCTTTGGCCAGCAGCCACAGGCCGGCAGGCGAGTTGCCCCCGATCGAGCCAGCCGGCGAAATATGGTCGGTGGTGATCGAGTCGCCAAACAGCGCCATGATCCGGGCGCCCTGCACCGAAAAAGCATTGATATTGCCGTTAGCGCTTTTTCCACCTGCAGAGTGCGCTTTCATTTCAATAGCAAAATCACTGAAGAACGGCGGCTCGGCAATGTAGGTGCTGACCGGCCAGTTGTAGCTGTTGCCGGTCACGCCGTGGATGTTTTCCCACAGCCGGCCCGGCTCGCTCTTGACCTTGGCGTAGTTGGCGCGAAATGCCGCGCCATTCATGGCGTATTTCATCAGCGCCTCGATCTCCTGGCTGGTAGGCCAGATGTCGCGCAGGTGCACCGCCTGGCCGCCGCTTCCCAGGCCGAGCGGCTCGGTCGTCAGGTCGCGCAGGACATTGCCGGCGATTGCATAGGCCACCACCAGCGGCGGGCTGGCCAGGAAGTTGGCCTTGATGTTCGGATGGATGCGCGCCTCGAAGTTGCGGTTGCCCGACAGCACAGCGGCGCAAACCAGGTCGCTTTGGTTGATAGCCTCGTTCAGCTCGGGCGTCAGGTCGCCCGAATTGCCGATGCAGGTGGTGCAGCCGTAGCCCACCAGGCTGAAGCCGAGCTGCTCCAGGTAAGGCAGCAGGCCGGCTTCGAGCAGGTAGTCGGTCACGATGCGCGAGCCCGGCGCCAGCGAGGTTTTGATGTGCGGTGCTACCTGCAGACCGGCCTCGACCGCTTTTTTGGCCAGCAGGCCGGCGGCCAGCAGCACGCTCGGGTTGGAGGTGTTGGTGCAGCTGGTGATGGCGGCAATCAAGACATCGCCGTTGCCCACGGTCAGGTCCGCGGGCACTGCGCCGGGCGCTGGCTGCGTGGCCGGCGGGCTGCTGGCCGCCGCTTCGCCGCCCTGCCCGTGGGCCATGGCCCGCGTCGGGCGGTTGCCCTCCATTTCGACCACCGAGCGCGCTGCACCCTCCGGCGTTGGCGGCGCGGCAGGAATGGCGTCGGCATGGCCGTCGGCGCGGCGGCGCACCAGATGCCGGGTGCCGAGCATGGCGGCGGGCTGGTTGAAGCCATTTTCCGCATTGGGCTTGCTAAAGAGCGAGCGGAACTGGCCGGCCACCTGGCCGAGCTCGATGCGGTCTTGCGGCCGCTTCGGGCCGGCCAGGCTGGGCGTCACCTCATCAAGGTTGAGCTTGACGACCTGCGTGTAATCAATCTCGCCGGCCAGGGTCACGCCAAACAGGCCCTGCGCCCGGAAATAGGCCTCAAACGCCTCAATCTCATCGTCGGTGCGGCCGGTGCCCCGAAAGTAGTCGAGGGTCTTTTCGTCGACCGGAAAAAATCCCATGGTGGCGCCATACTCAGGCGCCATGTTGCCGATGGTGGCCCGGTCGGGCAGTGCCAGGCTGCGCGTGCCTTCGCCGAAAAACTCGACGAACTTGCCGACCACCTTTTCGCGCCGCAGGGTTTCGGTCACGCGCAGCACCAGGTCGGTGGCGGTGACGCCTTCGCGCAGGCGGCCGGTCAGCTCCATGCCGACGACGTCGGGCGTCAGGAAATACACCGGCTGGCCGAGCATGGCGGCTTCGGCCTCGATGCCACCCACGCCCCAGCCGACCACGCCGATGCCGTTGATCATGGTGGTGTGGCTGTCGGTGCCGACCAGCGTGTCGGGGTAGTACACGTCGTCGCTGTTTTTATGCACGCCGCGCGCCAGGAACTCCAGGTTGACCTGGTGCACGATGCCAAAGCCCGGCGGCACAACGCCGAAGGTGTCGAAGGCCTGCATGCCCCATTTCATGAACTCGTAGCGCTCGCGGTTGCGCTGGAATTCCAGCTTCATGTTCAGGTCGATGGCATCTTTGGTGCCAAAGTAGTCGACCATGACCGAGTGGTCCACCACCAGGTCGACCGGCACCAGCGGCTCGATGACTTTCGGGTTCTTGCCCAGCTTGAGTGCGACGCTGCGCATGGCGGCCAGGTCGGCCAGCAGCGGCACGCCGGTAAAGTCCTGCAGCACAACGCGCGCCACGACAAACGGGATTTCCGCGCTGCGCCCGGCCTGCGGCGCCCAGTTGGCCAGCTGCGCCACATGCTCAGCTGTCACTTTTTTGCCGTCGCAGTTGCGCAGCACCGATTCGAGCACGATGCGCAGCGACACCGGCAGGCGGCTGACCGAGGGGAACTGCTCGGCCAGCGCCGGCAGCGAAAAGAGCGTGCCGGTCTTGCCAGCAGCAGCCTGGAAGGTTCTGAGGGTGGAGGCGAACGCGTGGGCGGCGGGAACGGGGGCAGGCATTGTTGCCATAACAAACTCCTTGTGTTAATCCAGCGGCCTCTATTCTGGCAGGCGACGGGCCGGGACGAAAGTGCCAACCGGCGAAACCCGGCCGGCGCGATGACCAGCCAGACCGGCCTGATCACCCGGACCGACTGCCACTTGTCAATTAATTTTGATAGCAAAATGTACAAGCAGGGCAAGCACCAACGCCATTTTTACTTGAGATTTAGCGCTGTTGAGCCTGGTTGCCCAGCCGCCTGGTCGCCCGGCCACTCAAGGGACGCCTGCCGCCGGCGCTGGCCTTTTTGTCGGCCTGTGCCGACAGCCGGGCAAGCCAGCGGCTGATCGGCGGGCTGCTGCCTGGCGACCACACTCGGTCGGTATCTCACCCCATTCATGGAGTCTTCATGAGCACCATTGCAAGCACCGCGCCAGCTGACCACAAAAAACTTTGGGACCTCATCAAAGATATCCGCTTTGGCATGTACACCCACCGCCATGCCAGCGGCATGATGCACAGCCTGCCGCTGACCACCCAGAACGAAGCGCCGGACGAGGGCAACCGGCTGTATTTCTTTGTCGCCCGCACCAGCGACGCCGCAACGCAAATCGCCCATGACGACAACGTCAATGTGTCCTATACCAGCCCCAGCGACGACAGCTATGTGTCGGTGTCGGGCAAAGTAACCATTCTTGAAGACATGGCCAAGAAAGAAGCCTTGTGGACGCCGATGGCCAAGGCCTGGTTTCCGGGTGGCCCGGCAGACCCCAACGTGGCCCTGCTGGAGGTGCACATCGGCCATGCGGAATACTGGGATGTCAAGGCCAGCAAAATGGTCCAGGTCGCCAAAATGCTGACGGCCGCCGTCACCGGCAAGCCGCCGACTGACCTGGGCGAGCACAAAAAGTTGAATCTGTAGGCGAGCGCGCCTGCATCAATTTTCCGGCTGTCCAGTTGCCCGGGTGCTCGATTGAATGATTGCCATAAAGCCGTTGTCATAAAAAAGCCCCGCTGGTTTGCAGCGAGGCTTTTGCTTGACAGACGCCAGCTTATGCAGGAGTCGGAGCAGTCACCGTGTTTGCCAGGTCGGTGTAGTCCTTGACCTGGTCAAAGTTCAGGTATTGGTACACCGTGTCGCTGGCCGCTGTCAGCACAGTCATGTCGGCCAGGTACTCGGCCTTTGTCGGAATGCGGCCCAGCTTGGAGCAGATCGCAGCCAGTTCTGCCGAGCCCAGGTAGACGTTGGAATTTTTGCCCAGGCGGTTCGGAAAGTTGCGCGTCGAGGTTGAAAACACCGTCGCACCCTCTTTGACCTGTGCCTGGTTGCCCATGCACAGCGAGCAGCCGGGCATTTCCATGCGCGCGCCGGCAGAGCCCAGCACGCCATAGTGGCCTTCCTCGCTCAGCTGCTTGGCATCCATCTTGGTCGGCGGCGCCACCCACAGCTTGACCGGAATGTCGCGCTTGCCTTCGAGCAGCTTGGACGCAGCTCGAAAGTGGCCGATATTGGTCATGCAGCTGCCGATGAACACCTCGTCGATCACGCTGCCGGCCACGTCGCTTAAGGTTTTCACATCGTCCGGATCATTCGGGCAGGCCACGATGGGCTCATGGATATCGGCCAGGTCAATCTCGATGACGGCGGCGTATTCGGCATCCGCATCGCCCTTGAGCAGCTGCGGGTCGGCCAGCCACTTTTGCATCGCGGCAATCCGGCGCTGCAGGGTGCGCACATCCGAGTAACCGGTGGCGATCATCCATTTCAGCATGGTGATGTTGCTGGTGATGTACTCCTGAATCGGCTCCTTGTTCAGATGTACCGTGCAGCCGCCGGCCGAGCGCTCGGCCGAGGCATCGCTCAGTTCGAACGCCTGCTCGACCTTTAAATCTGGCAAGCCTTCGATTTCCAGGATGCGGCCCGAAAACACATTGACCTTGCCCTGCTTGGCCACCGTCAGCAGTCCGGCCTTGATGGCATACAGCGGAATCGCGTTGACCAGGTCGCGCAGCGTGATGCCGGGCTGCATGGCGCCCTTGAAGCGCACCAGCACCGACTCGGGCATGTCCAGCGGCATCACGCCGGTGGCCGCGCCAAACGCCAC
Organism: Polaromonas sp.; assembly: GCA_014376885.1. GTDB lineage: Bacteria > Pseudomonadota > Gammaproteobacteria > Burkholderiales > Burkholderiaceae_C > Polaromonas. The sequence goes on along the minus strand of JACMQR010000155.1, from coordinate 15,720 downwards.
CAGGCCGGAGCCGGCCGGAAAGCTGATGCCGATCGGGAAACGCGTGTGGCTGTCGCCGCCGGTGCCGACGGTGTCGGGCAGCAGCATGCGGTTGAGCCAGCTGTGGATGATGCCGTCGCCCGGGCGCAGCGGGATGCCGCCTCGGTCGCTCATGAACTCGGGCAGTTCGTGGTGCATCTTCACATCGACCGGCTTGGGATAGGCGGCGGTGTGGCAAAACGACTGCATCACCAGGTCGGCGGAAAAGCCCAGGCAGGCCAGGTCTTTAAGCTCGTCGCGGGTCATCGGGCCGGTGGTGTCTTGAGAGCCGACCGAGGTCATCTTCGGCTCGCAATAGGTGCCGGGCCGAACGCCCTGGCCTTCGGGCAGGCCGACTGCGCGTCCGACCATTTTTTGCGCCAGCGTGAAGCCGCGCTCGGACATTTGCGGATTTTGCGGCAGGCGAAACAAGGTGGACACCGGCAGGCCGAGCGCCCAGCGGGCCTTGGCGGTCAGGCCTCGGCCGACGATCAGCGGAATACGGCCGCCGGCGCGCACTTCGTCAAACAGCACCTCGCTTTTGAGTTTGAACTCGGCAATGACTGCGCCATTTTTCAACGCCTGGCCGTCGTAGGGGCGCAGCTCGATCACATCGCCCATGGCCATTTGCGACACGTCAAGCTCGATCGGCAGCGCGCCCGAGTCTTCCATGGTGTTGTAGAAAATCGGCGCGATCTTGGCGCCCAGGCAGACGCCGCCAAAGCGCTTGTTCGGCACGAAGGGAATGTCCTGGCCGGTGAACCACAGCACCGAGTTGGTGGCCGACTTGCGGGAAGAACCGGTACCGACGACATCGCCGACATAGGCCACCAGGTTGCCCCGGGCCTTGAGCTGCTCGATAAACTTCACCGGGCCGCGCTTGCCATCTTCTTCGGGCAGTGATTCGGCACTCTGGCCGGGACGGGCGTTCTTGTGCATCGCCAGCGCATGCAGCGGAATGTCGGGACGGCTCCAGGCATCGGGCGCGGGCGACAGGTCGTCGGTGTTGATCTCGCCGGCGACCTTGAACACCGTCAGCATGATCGACGCAGGCACTTCGGGGCGGCTGGTGAACCATTCGGCATCGGCCCAGCTTTGCAGCACGGACTTGGCATAGGGGTTGCCTTTTTCAGCTTTTTCCTGCACATCATGGAACTGGTCGAACATCAAGAGGGTGTTCTTCAGGCTGCTGGCCGCCTGGGTGGCCACGCTGGCCTCGGCATCGCCCAGCAGCGCGATCAGCGGGCTGATGTTGTAGCCGCCCAGCATGGTGCCGAGCAGCTGCGTGGCTTTTTCACGCGACAGCACCGCGCAGCGCTCGCTGCCATGCGCCACGGCTGCCAGGTAGCTGGCCTTGACCTTGGCAGCCGCATCCACGCCGGCCGGAACCCGGTGGGTGAGCAAGTCGAGCAGAAAGGCCGCTTCGCCGGCAGGCGGGTTTTTCAGCAGTTCAATCACCTCGCCGGTCTGCGGGGCAGACAGCGGCAATGGGGGAATGCCCAGCGCGGCGCGCTCGGCGACATGGGTGCGGTAGGTTGGCAAGAACTCGGATGACATACGGGGCTTCTCCTGTTTCACGGTGGGTCGGTTTGACGGTTTCAAATTGGGAACTGTTTGGGGCAACGGGCACGGCGAGCAAGGGTTTGCCGTGCCTGGCCGGGCAGCTTGGCCAAGCTGACCGCCCGCAGGCCGCTGTGCCTGCCTGGAAATCCACGCCACATCGCGGCTTGTGGGCGGTCAATTCAGGATCTTGGGCGCATCCAGAATGCTGGGCGGCGGGTTTTTTTTCAGCTCGTCGGCAAAGGTCACCTGCGCCGGGCTCATGCATTCGTCAGCCAGCCGTTGACCCTGCTTTTGGCTCATCAGCATGGATTTGTTGCCCAGCTGCAACCACATCGCACCAGCCCGCGGGTCTTCCAGGCGGATGGCGCCGGTGCGGCTTTCGACCGGGTGCATGCGAAACTTCGCACCCTTGGTGGACACCAGGAAAAAACCCGGGCGTTTTTCATTCGGCGTGATGGTGACGGAAGCACCCAGTTCGCAGGGAATCACGCCGACGTAGACACGCTTGGCAATTTCCATGTCCAGCTCGGTCAGCTTGACGTTCGGGTCATCGTCAATGGGCGTGACCTCCTCGACCGCCTTGGCAGCGGCCCGGGAAATGGGCGCGCGTTTCTTGGGCTCGGGCTTGGGCGATACAACCTTGGCGGCCTTTTCGGGCGCTTTCACAGGCGCGGTTGCCTGGGCCAGCACCACCGCGGGCATTGCCAGCAGCAGCGCAGAAGCAAGGACAAACTTCATAAAAATCCTAGGAATGGGCAGGAATGGGTGGGAATGGTGGGCAGGGGTGGCGCAGGCCGAGGTTACTCGCCGGAAAAATAGGCCTGCGTTCCAGCTGGCAGCTTACGCCCTGTCCGATACGCCCGCTCCAGCACCTGCCAGAAGTAGCGGTAGCTCGCGCGGTCATGCAATTTTCCGCCAAAACTGACAGGCGCCCAATCGGACCGGTCACCAGCAGCTATTATGTTGATAGCATGGTCGATCTCGTCGTCGTTCGGCGCAAAAGCGGCCAGGATGGCGCGTATCTGGTTGGGATGAATGCTCCACATGCGGCTGTAGCCGAGCTCGCGCGCGGCACGGCGCGCCGCTTGCGCCATGGCGGCAGCATCACCGAATTCAGTCACCACGCAGTGGGACGGCACCTTGCCGTGGGCATGGCAGGCCGAGGCGATTTCCAGTTTGGCGCGCACCACCAGCGGGTGGCTGAACTGGCCCTGGCTGCTCATGCCGTCGACTGGAATCGCGCCACCGTGGCTGGAGACAAAGTCCATCAAGCCAAAGCTGAGCGACTGCACCCGCGGATGGGAAGCAATTTCAAAGGCGTTGCGAACCGCCAGCGGCGACTCGATCAGCGCATGCAGGGGCAAGCGGCCGGCCGATGCGGCCAGCAAGGCTTGCTCGGCCTTGGCTATATCGCCAATCGACTCGACCTTCGGGATCATGATGTGCGACAGCCGGTGCCCCAGCTGGCCGGCAATAAGAGCCATGTCCGGCTCGAACGCCGGATGGTCCACCGCATGCACGCGAACGGCAACCCGGGCTTGGGGGCGGGCCGACGCTGCCAGCTCCACCACCATGGCGGCATGGTCGGCTTCGCCGCCGACCGGCGCGCCGTCCTCGCAGTCCAGCGTCACGTCAAACACGCAAGCGCCGAATTCCTCGGTCATTTCGGCCTGCAGTTGCAAGCTTTTGCGCATGCGCGCTTCCACGCCGCTGTAATGGTCGCAAACCGGCAGGAAGCTGGATGCGGCCTGGGCACCTAACAGGATGTCGCGGGGGTGTGTCATGGATTTCACAGTCCGGGCATGGTGGCAAAGAGGTAGCAGGGGCGCAGCCCGCAGGCCATCGTTCAACCCTACAGCAGATGCGCGACGCCCGCCTGCTCGCCTTGAAGTTCTTCAAGCGTCTTGTTGATGCGCTCCTGGCTGAAGGCGTCAATTTCCAGGCCTTCAACAAGCTTGTATTCGCCGCCTTCGCAGGTGACGGGAAAGCCGAACAGGGTGTCAGCCGGGATGCCGTACTGGCCGTCCGACGGGATGCCCATCGTGAGCCACTTGCCGTTGGTTCCCAGCGCCCAGTCGCGCATGTGGTCAATTGCGGCATTGGCGGCCGAAGCGGCGGACGACGAGCCACGCGCCTCGATGATGGCCGCGCCGCGTTTGCCGACGGTCGGCAAGAAGGTGTTGGCGTTCCAGTCCTGGTCGTTGATCATCTGGGCAACGCTTTGGCCGTTGATGGTGGCAAAACGGTAGTCGGCATACATGGTGGGCGAATGGTTGCCCCAGACGGCGAGCTGTTCAATGTCGGCCACGGCCTGGCCGGTTTTGGCAGCAATCTGGCTGGCGGCGCGGTTGTGGTCCAGGCGCAGCATGGCGGTGAAGTTCTTGCGCGGCAGGTCGGGCGCGCTCTTCATGGCGATGTAGGCATTGGTGTTGGCCGGGTTGCCCACCACCAGCACGCGCACGTCGCGGCTGGCCACGGCATTGAGCGCCTTGCCCTGGGCGGTGAAGATGGCGCCATTGACAGCCAGCAGTTCGGCGCGTTCCATGCCGGGGCCGCGCGGGCGCGAGCCGACCAGCAAGGCGTAGTCGGCATCCTTGAAGGCCGTCATTGGATCGCCGTGAGCAGTCATTTCCACCAGCAACGGGAAGGCGCAGTCGTCGATCTCCATCATCACGCCCTTGAGCGCTTTTTGCGGGCCTTCGACGGGAACTTCAAGCAATTGCAAAATAACCGGCTGGTCCTTGCCCAGCATGTCGCCGGAGGCAATGCGAAACAGCAGTGCGTAACCAATTTGGCCGGCAGCCCCGGTAACAGCAACACGGACAGGTTTTTTACTCATGACTGACAACTCCAGGAAAAGTTAATGGACGATTCAACCAAGCAAGCGAGGCAAGCTTCAGGCCCCTGCCTTGCACCCGCTTGTGCAATCGAAAAAAAAAAGAATGCTTGCAGCGGCACAAGCAGCCGTCAAGGGCTGCGTCGGGGCTGATTTTACGCCCAAAAACAGCGCTGGCTCAATTTGTCTTATGTCTTATATAAGATATGATCTCGCTTGATTTCATGACTGCGCCCACCGCCGAGCCAAGCCCCGCACCACCGCGGCATCTGGCAGCAGCGCAAACCAGCTGTATGGCCAACATCAATTTTTTATCCGCCGCCCCTTTCGCGCCGCCTGGCGAACCGGAAACACCCGCGCCAGCAGGCAAAACCCCGGCATTCAGCCCGCTGTACCAGCAGATCAAGGTCTTGATCTTGCGGGGTTTGCAAGCCGGCGAATGGAAACCGGGCGAACCCATTCCCAGCGAGATGGAACTGGCTGCGCGCTTTCGCGTCAGCCAGGGCACCGTGCGCAAGGCAATTGACGAGCTTGCCGCCGAGAACCTGGTGGTGCGCCGCCAGGGCAAGGGCACGTTTGTGGCCACCCATGCCGAGCAGCAGGTGCAGTACCGGTTCCTGCGGCTTATGCCGGACAGCGGCGACCCCGGCAGCGAAGGACCAGCCGAGCGCCAGATCATCAATTGCAAGCGGCTGCGCGCGTCGGCCGACATTGCCCGGTCCCTGGCCTTGAAAACCGGCGAGCCGGTGCTGCAATTGCGCCGCGTGCTGGCTTTTCAGGGAACGCCGACCATCGTCGAGGACGTCTGGCTGCCGGGCGGCCCGTTCAAAGGGCTGACCGCCAGCCGGCTGGCGGTCTACAGCGGCCCGATGTATGCGCTGTTCGAAATTGAATTCGGCGTGCACATGGTGCGCGCCGAAGAAAAAATACGCGCGGTTGCGGCCGACCTGCCAGCGGCCAAGCTGCTGGGCCTGCCGCCGGGCCAGCCCCTTTTGAGCATCGAGCGCATCGCCTTCACCTACAACGACCGGCCCATGGAACTGCGCCGGGCTTTGTACCGCACCGACACGCACCATTACAAGAACCTGCTCAGCTGACCGCATTTCCCCAATCCGTAAAAGCGCACGAATAAATTTATTGCATTGCAATAGAATTAACCCGTCTGTTCACCCGTCAAATTCCGTTGAGTTACCTCCCGGTTACCACCAAGAAAGCTTAAAAAATGACAGAGATGGCATCTTCTCAACGTCCCAAGCGGCGTGAGTTCCGCAACATCAACGCCTTCACCGATCTGCCGAGCTACCGGCTGCCGCTGGCCGGGGTGGTGTCCATCCTGCACCGCGTGAGCGGAGCGCTGATGTTTTTGCTGATGCCGTTTGTCATCTGGATGTTCGACACCTCGGTTTCTTCCGACCTGTCGTTCGAGCGTTTCAAGTCCGCCTTCAACGCGGGCATGCTGGGACTGCCAGGATTTCTATGGAAACTGGTGGCTCTGGCGCTGATCTGGGCTTTTTTGCACCATTTCCTGGCCGGACTCCGGCACTTGTGGATGGACAGCAGCCATGAAGCGGTCAGCAAGGCCTTCGGCCGGCAATCGGCCGCTTTCACCCTTGCAGTAAGCATCGGGCTGACCCTGGTGCTGGGCGCCAAGCTGTTCGGTGCCTACTGAAAGCACCATTGATGTTTGCAGAACGGCGCGCGCCTTGAAGGCCGCCACACCGCCCTTACCTGTTTGAAGAAAGAGATCCATGTCTGTCAATTACGGCTCAAAACGCATCGTTGTCGGCGCGCACTACGGCACACGTGACTGGCTCAGCCAGCGCATCACGGCGGGCTTGATGGCCCTGTTCACCTTGCTGCTTGTCGGGCAGGTCATTTTCAGCAAAGGCCCGGTCGGTTACGACAAATGGGCCGGCATGTTTTCCCCCCAGTGGATGAAAATCCTTACATTTGCTGTCATTGTGGCGCTGCTGCAACATGTGTGGGTCGGCATGCGCGACATCTGGATGGACTACATCAAGCCGGTCGCGGTGCGCTTGTCGCTGCAGGTGTTCACCATCATCTGGCTGGTGGCCTGTGCAGGCTGGAGCGTTCAGGTGCTGTGGCGCTTGTAGGCTGCCAGATCCACGTCAAATCAACGCTGGCATTTTCCAGCTCCCACGATTCTTAAAACATGACCGCTACCTCAAAAATACCTTCCCGCAAATTTGACGTTGTCATCGTCGGCGCCGGCGGCTCCGGCATGCGCGCCTCCCTGCAACTGGCCCGGGCCGGCCTGAACGTGGCGGTGCTTTCCAAGGTATTTCCAACCCGATCGCACACGGTGGCAGCCCAGGGCGGCATCGGCGCGTCGCTTGGCAATATGTCCGAGGACAACTGGCACTATCACTTCTACGACACCGTCAAGGGCTCTGACTGGCTGGGTGACCAGGACGCGATCGAGTACATGTGCCGCGAAGCACCCAAGGTCGTGTACGATCTGGAACACATGGGCATGCCCTTCGACCGCAACTCAGACGGCACGATCTACCAGCGGCCATTTGGCGGCCACACCGCCAATTACGGTGAAAAGCCGGTGCAGCGCGCCTGCGCCGCAGCCGACCGCACCGGTCACGCCATGCTGCACACGCTGTACCAGCAAAACGTCAAGGAAAAAACGAGCTTTTTTGTCGAATGGATGGCGCTTGACCTGATCCGGAATGCGTCTGGCGATGTCGTGGGCGTGACCGCACTGGAAATGGAAAGCGGCGACGTTCACATTTTCGAAGCCAAGACCACCATGCTGGCCACCGGCGGCGCCGGCCGCATTTATGCCGCGTCCACCAACGCCTTCATCAATACCGGCGATGGCTTGGGTATGGCGGCGCGCGCCGGCATTCCGCTGGAGGACATGGAGTTCTGGCAGTTTCACCCCACCGGTGTGGCCGGCGCCGGCGTGCTGCTGACCGAAGGCTGTCGCGGCGAAGGCGCAATCTTGCGCAACTCCAACGGCGAGCGCTTCATGGAACGCTACGCACCGACGCTCAAGGACCTGGCGCCGCGAGACTTCGTTTCCCGTTCGATGGACCAGGAAATCAAGGAAGGCCGGGGCTGCGGTCCCAACAAGGACTACATCTTGCTGGACATGACCCACCTCGGGGTCGAGGCCATCATGAAGCGCCTGCCTTCGGTGTTTGAAATTGGTCACAATTTTGCCAACGTCGACATCACCAAGGAAGCCATTCCGGTTGTGCCGACCATTCACTACCAGATGGGCGGAATTCCCACCAACATCCATGGCCAGGTCGTGACGCAAAACGCCGACAACGAGAGCGAAGTGGTCAGCGGCCTGTATGCAGTGGGTGAATGCTCGTGCGTGAGCGTGCATGGCGCCAACCGGCTGGGCACCAACTCGCTGCTTGATCTGCTGGTTTTCGGCCGCGCCGCAGGCAACCATATTGTCGAGCACAACAGCACCACGGTCCACAGGGAGCTGCCGCCTGACGCCGCAAGCAAAACACTGGCCCGCATTGCCCGCCTGGACAACGCCACCGACGGGGAGTATGCCCAGGATGTCGCCAATGACCTGCGCGCTGCCATGCAGCTGCATGCCGGCGTGTTCCGGACCCAGGCCACGCTAGACGAAGGCGTGGCCAAGATCGCCGCCCTGCGCGAGCGCGTCAATGCCATCGGCCTGAAGGACAAGTCAAAGATCTTCAACACCGCGCGCATCGAAGCCCTGGAAGTCGAGAACCTGATCGAAGCGGCCGAGGCCACCATTGTCTCCGCCGCAGCCCGCAAAGAAAGCCGTGGCGCCCATTCGGTCGACGACTATGGCGATACCCTGGAACACCCGAACGGCCGCAACGACACCGATTGGCACAAGCACAGCCTGTGGTTCAGCGAAAACAACACCATGGCCTATAAACCGGTGCAGATGAAACCCCTGACGGTGGCATCTGTCGAGCTGAAAACGCGAACCTTTTAGCCTGCCCCCTCAACTCCACGAATCGAACCGAATCGAAAGAAGCGAGAAACACAATGACGAAACGCACATTCCAGATTTACCGCTACGACCCCGACACCGATGCCAAGCCCTACATGCAGACCATCGACATCGAACTCGATGGCAGCGAGCGCATGCTGCTCGATGTGCTGATGAAGCTCAAGGCGCAGGACCCGAGCATTTCGTTTCGCAAATCCTGCCGGGAAGGCGTTTGCGGCTCCGACGCCATGAACATCAATGGCAAAAACGGCCTGGCCTGCCTGACCAACATGCGCTCGCTGACAGGAACCATCGTGCTCAAGCCGCTGCCTGGCCTGCCAGTGATTCGGGATCTGTTTGTGGACATGACCCAGTTCTTCAAGCAGTACAACTCGATCAAGCCCTACCTGATCAACAACAACGTGCCACCGCAGACCGAGCGGCTGCAAAGCCCGGAAGAGCGTGATGAGCTCAACGGCCTGTACGAATGCATTTTGTGCGCGAGTTGCTCGACTGCCTGCCCCAGCTTCTGGTGGAATCCGGACAAGTTCGTCGGCCCGGCCGGTTTGCTGCAAGCCTACCGGTTTCTGGCGGACAGCCGCGATGAAGCAACCGCCGAGCGGCTGGACAATCTGGAAGATCCTTACCGGCTGTTTCGCTGCCACACCATCATGAACTGCGTCGATGTGTGCCCCAAGGGACTGAATCCGGCAAAGGCGATCGGGAAAATCAAGGAAATGATGGTTCTACGGACCGTTTGAGACCGAGGCGCCCCGCATCACCATGGAAATGACAACATGCCCACTGCTTGACGAGCGCGCCCTGAGCAAGCTGCGGTGGCGCTGCCGCCGCGGCCTGTTGGAAAACGACCTGCTGATCGAAAAGTTTTTTGCATCCTACGAGTTCACCTTGAATGTCAGGCAGGCCAAAGGTATGAATGATTTAATGGACCTGTCCGACAACGACCTGCTGGACCTTTTGCTCCGGCGCAAAGAGCCTGGCCAGCTGGCCGATGCGTCCGCGCTTGCCAGCGCCTCGACCGCCGAAGCACTTGAAGTTTTAGGTATGCTGCGCCCCGGGGCCCAAGCGCCCTGACCCAACCCATCTGACAAGAGAGAAAGAAAACCGAACATGAAGCTCGCCGACAACAAAGCCACACTGACTTTCAGCAATGGCATTCCCAATGTTGAACTGCCTGTCTACCAGGGCAGCGTCGGACCTGATGTGGTGGACATTCGCAAGCTGTATGCCCAAACCGGCATGTTCACCTACGACCCGGGCTTTCTCTCGACAGCCGCCTGCCAGTCGGCCATCACCTACATCGACGGCGACAAGGGTGAGCTGCTGTACCGCGGCTACCCCATCGAGCAGCTGGCCACCAACTGCGACTACCTGGAAACCTGCCATCTGCTGCTGTACGGCGAGTTGCCGGATGCAGCGCAGAAAAAAGATTTTGTCGGCCGTGTGACCAACCACACCATGGTCAACGAGCAGATGCAGTTCTTCCTGCGCGGCTTTCGGCGCGACGCGCACCCCATGGCCATCATGACCGGCCTGGTGGGAGCCCTGTCGGCCTTCTACCACGACAGCACCGACATCAACAACCCGGAGCATCGCGACATCGCGGCAATCCGCCTGATTGCAAAAATGCCGACCCTGGTGGCCATGGCATACAAGTACACCGTCGGCCAGCCCTACATGTACCCGCGCAACGACCTGAGCTACGCCGGCAACTTTTTGCACATGATGTTTGCCACGCCGTGCGAAGCCTACAAGGTCAATCCTGTTCTGGAGCGGGCTTTGGACCGGATCTTCATCCTGCATGCCGACCATGAGCAAAATGCCTCGACCTCGACGGTTCGCCTGTGCGGATCGTCGGGCACCAATCCGTTTGCAGCCATTGCCGCAGGCGTGGCCTGCCTTTGGGGCCCGGCCCACGGCGGCGCCAACGAAGCAGCGCTCAACATGCTGGGCGACATCCAGAAAAATGGCGGTATCGAAAAAATTGGCGACTTCATCAAGCAGGTCAAGGACAAGAATTCCGGCGTCAAATTGATGGGTTTTGGCCACCGGGTCTACAAGAACTATGACCCGCGCGCCAAGCTGATGCAGGAAACCTGCAAGGAAGTGCTGCGCGAAATGGGCCTGGAAAACGACCCGCTGTTCAAGCTGGCCATGGCGCTGGAAAAAATTGCCCTGGAAGACGACTACTTTGTCTCCCGCAAGCTCTACCCGAATGTCGACTTCTACTCCGGTATCGTGCAGCGGGCCATCGGCATCCCGGTGCCGCTGTTCACGGCTATTTTTGCCCTGGCGCGCAATGTGGGCTGGATGGCCCAGCTCAATGAAATGATTGGCGACCCGGAATACAAAATAGGCCGCCCGCGCCAGCTTTTTGTCGGCTCTGAGCCGCGCGAAGTCAAGCCGATGGCGCAGCGCTAGGCCGCCGACCCGGCTCCGCTTTTAACCTCAGCCCGCCGAGTGGAAACACCGGCGGGCTTTTGTTTTTTATAAGATATTCATAGCAAGAAACCTATACGGGAAAAGCATAATCTGGTGAAAGCTTCAGTTTTTAGTTTCCGACCGCCTCAATTCCGATGCCTTTACAGCTTTACCATGTCAGACCTCGCAAACTGCGATGCCTGCGCTGCAATCAGTGCCTGAGAATACAGACTCATCGCCCGACACGATGCCTTTAACCCATGTCCATCAAAAGCTCTGAACGCAATTTCGCCCGCCGCATGGACCTGACCTCGCTGCAACTGTTCGTGGCGGTGTGCGAACTGGGCAGCATCGGCAAGGCCGCCGAGCGTGAGTTTATCGCCGCCTCGGCTGTCAGCAAGCGCCTGAGCGATCTGGAGGCGACGCTGGACACGCCGCTGCTGTACCGCCACACCCGGGGCGTTGACCTGACGCCGGCCGGAGAAAGCCTGCTGCACCATGCCCGCTCGGTGCTGTTCAGCCTGGAGAAGATGCAGGGCGAACTGAGCGAATATGCCGACGGCGTGCGCGGCCATGTGCGGGTTCACGCCAGCATTTCGGCCATCGTGCAGTTTCTGCCCGAGGACCTGGGCGATTTCATACGCCAGCACCGGGAAGTCAAGATCGATCTCGAAGAGCACCTGAGCACCGAAGTGGTTCGGGCGGTGCAAGAAGGCGCGGCGGACCTGGGCGTTTGCAACACCGCCCACGGCACGGGCAAGCTGCAAACGCTGCCCTACCGGCATGACCAGCTGGTGCTGATCGTTCCCAAGGGGCACACCCTGCTTCGGCTAGGCGCCATTTATTTTGAAGCGGCGCTGGACCACGACCAGGTCGGCCTGCATTCCAACAGCTCGATTTACCTGGCCCTGCGCCAGCCCGCCGCCGCGGTAGGGCGCACCATCAAGCTGCGCATCCATGTCACCGGCCTGGACGCCATGTGCCGCATGATCCACAACGGCCTGGGCGTGGGCGTGATGCCGCAACGGGCCTTCGATTTGATGCATGGCGTCGGTGAACTTGAATCGATCACGCTGCTCGACAGCTGGGCGGCGCGCCAGATCCAGCTGGTGGCGCGCGATTTTTCCACCCTCCCCCTGACCGCGCGGCTGCTGGTCGACCACCTGGCCCGGCCGCCGCTGAGCGCCTAAAATCACCTGAAGACTACCAAGGAAAACCCATGGGACGCACCCTTTACGACAAGATCTGGGACGAGCATGTCGTTCACACCGAAGAAGACGGCACCTCGATCCTGTACATCGACCGCCATCTGGTTCATGAAGTGACCAGCCCGCAGGCCTTCGAAGGCCTGCGCGAAGCCGGCCGCAAGGTCTGGCGCATCAGCTCCATCGTCGCCACCGCCGACCACAACACGCCGACCACCGGCTGGGAACTGGGCTACGACGGCATCACCGACCTGGTCAGCAAGGAGCAGATCACTACGCTGGACCGCAATATCCAGGAATTCGGCGCTGCGGCGTTTTTCCCCTTCATGTCCAAACGCCAGGGCATCGTGCATGTGATCGGCCCCGAAAACGGGGCCACCTTACCGGGCATGACGGTGGTGTGCGGCGACTCCCACACCTCCACCCACGGCGCCTTCGGCGCGCTGGCGCATGGCATTGGCACCAGCGAGGTTGAGCATGTCATGGCCACGCAGACCCTGCTGGCCAAAAAAGCGAAGAACATGCTGATCCGGGTCGACGGCACGCTGTCCAAGGGCTGCACCGCCAAGGACATCGTGCTGGCCATCATCGGCAAGATCGGCACGGCGGGCGGCACCGGCTATACAGTTGAATTTGCCGGCGCGGCCATTCGGGCGCTGAGCATGGAAGGCCGCATGACGGTGTGCAACATGGCCATCGAGGGCGGCGCGCGCGCCGGCCTGGTCGCGGTGGATGCCAAAACCATCGACTACCTCAAGGGCCGGCTGCTGGCGCCGGGCACCGATGCCAAGACCGGCCAGTTTGTCGGCGGCCCGGAGTGGGACCTGGCGGCACGCTACTGGGCCACGCTGCATTCCGACGCCGATGCCGCCTTCGACGCTGTGGTCGAACTGGACGCCAGCCAGATCCTGCCGCAGGTGAGCTGGGGCACCTCGCCCGAAATGGTGCTGTCGATCGAGGGCCGCGTGCCAGACCCGGAAAAGGAAAAGGACGCCAACAAGCGCGCCGCCATCGAGCGCGCCCTGGCCTACATGGATCTGATGCCGGGCAAGGCCTTGAACGACCTGTACATCGACAAGGTGTTCATCGGTTCGTGCACCAACAGCCGCATCGAGGACATGCGCGACGCCGCGGCGGTGGTCAAACGCATCGGCCAGAAGGTCGCCAAAAACGTCAAGCTGGCGCTGGTCGTTCCCGGCTCGGGCCTGGTCAAGGAGCAAGCCGAGCGCGAAGGCCTGGACAAGATCTTCATTGCGGCCGGCTTCGAATGGCGCGAGCCCGGCTGCTCGATGTGCCTGGCGATGAATGCCGACCGGCTCGAGCCAGGCGAGCGCTGCGCCTCAACCAGCAACCGCAACTTTGAAGGCCGGCAGGGCGCGGGCGGCCGCACCCACCTGGTCAGCCCGGCCATGGCAGCGGCCGCTGCCGTGCATGGCCATTTTGTCGATGTTCGTAAATTTGTCTGAGGTTCAGCATGAAAAAATCCACTTCCCTGCGGCTGGCGGCCATCGCCCTGCTTGTTTCTTCATTTGCGCTGTCCGGCTGCAACACGGTCCGGGGCATCGGCCAGGATGTGCAGCGCGCCGGCTCGGCGGTGTCCAACGCCGCCCGGTAGCCAACCCACCCACCAGCAAACGCCGCATGCAAAAATTCACCCTGCACCAAGGCCTTGTGGCTCCGATGGACCGCGAGAATGTCGACACCGACGCCATCATCCCGAAACAGTTTCTCAAGTCGATCAAAAAGACCGGCTTTGGCGTGAACCTGTTTGACGAGTGGCGCTACCTGGATGCCGGCTTTCCCGGCCAGGACCCGCTGAGCCGCCAGCCCAATCCCGACTTCGTGCTGAACCAGCCGCGCTATGCCGGCGCGTCCATCTTGCTGGCGCGCAAGAACTTCGGCTGCGGCTCGTCCCGCGAGCATGCGCCCTGGGCGCTGGACCAGTACGGCTTTCGCGCCATCATTGCGCCGAGTTATGCCGACATCTTTTTCAACAACAGCTTTAAAAACGGCCTGCTGCCCATCGTGCTGCCCGAAGCGCAGGTAGCCCGGCTGTTCGACGAGGTGCGGGCCTTTCCCGGCTATGCGCTCACCATCGACCTGGCGCGCCAGGTGATTGTCAAGGCGCAGGGCGAGGAGCTGCCTTTCGAGGTGCAGGCTTTCCGCAAATACTGCCTGGTCAACGGCTTTGACGACATTGGCCTGACGTTGCTGCAAAGCGACAAGATCAAGGCCTTCGAAGCCCAGCGCCTGGCCAGCAAGCCTTGGCTGAACCACACCGTCGCCGGCTAACCGCTTTTTACAGCCAAACAGTGCTCTCGCCCAATACAGACGGGCGCGAGGAGCGATAAAAAATATAGTAATCATGAAAATCGCAATTCTTCCCGGTGACGGCATCGGCACCGAAATCGTCGCCGAGGCGGTCAAGGTCCTGCAGGCCCTGGACCTGGCTTTTGAAACCGAGACGGCGCTGGTAGGTGGCGCTGCATTCGACGCCTTCGGCCATCCGCTGCCCGAGGCGACGCTGCAGCTGGCCAAAGACGCCGATGCGATCTTGTTCGGCGCCGTCGGCGACTGGAAATACGACACGCTGGAGCGCCCCCTGCGTCCCGAGCAGGCGATTCTGGGCCTTCGCAAGAGCCTCGGCCTGTTCGCCAACTTCCGCCCGGCCATCTGCTACCCGCAACTGGTCGATGCCTCCAGCCTGAAGCGCGAGCTGGTTTCCGGCCTGGACATCCTGATCATCCGCGAGCTGACCGGCGACATCTATTTCGGCCAGCCACGGGGCCGGCGCATCGCCACCGACGGCCACTTTCCGGGCACCGAAGAAGCCTTCGACACCATGCGCTATTCGCGGCCGGAAATCGAGCGCATCGCCCATGTGGCCTTTCAGGCGGCCCGCAAGCGCGACAAACGCGTCACCAGCGTGGACAAGGCCAATGTGCTCGAAACCTTCCAGCTCTGGAAGGACGTGCTGACCGATGTCGGCCTGCAGTACCCTGACGTGGCGCTGGACCACATGTATGTCGACAACGCGGCCATGCAACTGGTCAAAGCGCCCAAGAAGTTCGACGTGGTGGTCACCGGCAACATGTTTGGCGACATCTTGTCGGACGCCGCGGCCATGCTCACCGGCTCGATCGGCATGCTGCCATCGGCCAGCCTGAACGACAAAGGCCAGGGGCTGTACGAGCCCAGCCATGGCAGCGCGCCCGACATTGCCGGCAAGGGCGTGGCCAACCCGCTGGCCACCATCTTGAGCGCAGCCATGATGCTGCGCTTTAGCCTGAACCAGCCGGCGGCTGCTGCGCGCATCGAGCAGGCCGTCGACCGGGTGTTGACCCAGGGCCTGCGGACACCGGACATTCACAGCCACGGCACGACCCGCGTCGGCACGGTGGCAATGGGCGATGCCGTGGTCAAGGCGCTTGGCTGACCCGTTTCGCACCGGCTGCAGGCCCGCGCCGCGTGTCAGCCGGGCAGCAGGCCGGCGTCGCTACAATACAAAAATGTGCAACCGCCCGACTCCAGCCGCCCAGGCAGTCGCCCTGCCGACCGGCGCTGGCGATCCGGCCGTTGCCCAGACCACTCAAACGACCACCATTAAAGGCTGACCCGCCTGGTTCGTCGTGCCCACCGGCTCGATGAGCCGGGCCAGAAAGCCGATTTTTTTCGTACTTTTCAAGGGCTCT
>JACMQR010000154.1 GCA_014376885.1 Polaromonas sp. | reverse complement strand
TTTCCGGCCTGTACGGCCACTGGTTTCCGCATGGCCGGGACTTGGCGACGTTTTTGCGCTCCCTGGTCAACCAGTGCCGGGCGGTGGTGCTGTCGATGCAGGAAATCCGGCGCAGCAACCCGGCAGCCCAGCTGGTGCAGACCGAAGACCTGGGCAAGGCCTTTGCCACCCCGCTGATGCAGTACCAGGCCGATTATGAAAACGAACGCCGCTGGCTGAGTTTCGATCTGCTGTGCGGCCGGCTGGACCGGGCGCATGCGTGGCACCGCACCTTTCTGGACGCCGGCATCAGTGCGCCAGAACTGGCGTTCTTTGTTGAATTTCCCTGTCCGCCCGACATCATCGGCATCAACCACTACCTGACCAGCGAGCGCTTTTTGGACCACCGGCTGGCGCTCTACCCCGGATGCCACAGCCACGCCACCGCCGCGCACAGCTATGTTGATGTCGAAGCGGTGCGCATCGAGCTGCCGGCCGGCCAGGTCGGCCCCGAGGCGCGCCTGCGCGAAGCCTGGGAGCGCTACCGCCTGCCGCTGGCCGTGACCGAAGCCCACCATGGCTGCAGCCGCGACGAGCAGGTGCGCTGGCTGATGGAGGCCTGGCAGGCGGCGCAGCGCCTGCGCGCCGAGGGTGCCGACATCCGCGCCGTCACCGTCTGGTCGATGCTCGGCGCGGTCGACTGGAATTCGCTGCTGCAGCACGACACCGGCTTTTACGAGCCCGGCGTGTTCGATGTGCGCTCGAACCCACCGCGCCCCACGGTGCTGGCCGCCGCCACCGCCGCGCTGGCCACCAGCGGCGAGTTTGACCATCCGGTGCTTGACCGGGCCGGCTGGTGGCGGCGCGACGAGCGCTTTTACCGCCGGCCGGCGCGCGCCAGCAAGCTGCGCCTGGTCGGTTCGCCCCGGCGCCTGCTGATCACCGGCGCCAGCGGCACCCTGGGCCAGGCGATCTCGCGAATTTGCCAGCTGCGCGGCCTGGACCACGACCTGGTGTCGCGCCGCGAGCTGGACATTGCCGATGTGCTGTCGGTCGATGCGGCGCTGGCGGCCTTGCGGCCCTGGGCGGTCATCAACACCGCCGGCTATGTGCGGGTGGCCGATGCCGAGCACGAAACCGGCCGCTGCTTTCGGGAAAACACCGACGGCGCGGCCCTGCTGGCTGCCGCCTGTGCCCGGCGGGGCATTCCTTATCTGTCGTTTTCGTCGGACCTGGTGTTCAGCGGCACGCTTGGCCGGCCTTATGCCGAAAGCGATGCGGTCAACCCGGGCGGTGTGTATGGCCGCAGCAAGGCCGAGGCCGAGCAGCGCATCCTGGCGGCCCATCCGGCGGCGCTGGTGGTGCGCACCAGCGCATTTTTCGGCCCCTGGGACATCTACAACTTTGCCTATTCGACCCTGCACGGCCTGGCCCGGGGCCAGCGCATGAAGGCGTCGGCCGCCGTGGCCATTTCGCCCACCTATGTGCCCGACCTGGCGCATGCGGCGCTTGACCTGATGATCGATGGGGCCAGCGGCATCTGGCACCTGGCCAACCGGGGCCAGGTGTCCTGGCATGGCTTTGCGCTGCTGCTGGCCGAGGCAGCCGGGCTGGATGCCGACGGGGTCGCTGTGGCCGACCACGGCGCGCCCAGCGCCATGACAGTGCTGACCAGCGAGCGCGGCATCATCATGCCGACGCTCGAGCATGGCATTGACCGCTATTTGCATGACAGCCAGGACTGCTGGCGCAGGGTGGTGGGGCAGGGGGGCTGATATTCTGGTTTTTGTTTTTGCTGGCCTTGCCTGGACCTGCTGGCCGGGGGTTGCCCGGCGGCAACCTACTTGTCTTTTGCTTCGCCAAAAGAAAGTAGGCAAAGAAAAGGCGACCCGACTGTCTGGGTCCCTGCGCTTCGCTACGGGCAACCTGCGCTGCCCCGAAAAAACGGGGGTCGGCGCAAACTCGCCTGCGGCTCAAACAGCGCGCCGTCCTGATCCCGTTTTTTCAGGGCATCACAGGCCCAGCCAGAACGGGACTAGCGGGGATGAAAAGCCAAACAGCCAAACACCCTTAGCACCCAGGCCCCTACCACGGTTGCTACTTATTCAATAGCTTCTCATGACCGTGCAGCAAGCACAAGAGGCACTTTTGATGCGCAAACGTCAGCAGCCCGCCCCGAATCCGCGTCTGACCGTCCCGTTCTGGATGGGCCTGGGATGGGTGGCAAAAGCGGGATCAGGGCCGCGCGCTGTTTGAGTGGAGCGTAGCGGAGCGAGTTTGCGCGGACCCCCGCTTTTGCCACGCAGCACAGGTTGCCCGAAGCGCAGCGCAGGGACCCAGACAGTCGGGTCGCCTTTTCTTTGCCTACTTTCTTTTGGCGAAGCAAAAGACAAGTAGGTTGCCGCCGGGCAACCCCGGCCAGCAGGCCAAAGCAAAGTCAGCCAAACTCCAAACAAACCCAAACCCAAACCCAAACCCAAACCCAAACCCAAACCCAACTCAAAAAACCAAAGTCAGGCCCGCCCCAGCTCCTCGATCATCCAGCAGATCACCACCGGCGGCCGGTGGCGCCGCTTTTCCAGACATGGCCGGGCCGCATCAAGCCTTGGGTGTCAGCCGGTTGCCGTCCAGGGTGCGGTCATGCACCTCAAACAAGCCGGGCGCGCCGGGCGCCAAGGGCTCGAGCTCCCACAGCCGGCTGTGAAAAGCGGCCACCGCCGGCCGGTGGGCAATCGACACCAGGCTGCCCTGGGCGGCCTGGACGCTGGCCAGCAGCCGCTCGTACAGGGTTTTTTCAGCCGCCTCGTCGAGCGCACTGGTGGCTTCGTCGGCAAAAATCCAGCGCGGCTTTTTCAGCAGCACCCGGGCAATTGCCAGGCGCTGCTGCTCGCCGCCCGACAGCTTCTGACCCCAGGCGTCCTCGTCGTCGAGCCGGCTGGCCAGCTGCGGCAGCAGCGCGTCCTGCAAGGCCTGCGCCAGGGCGGCGTCGCTGTACTGCGCTGCCGGCGCCGGATAGGCCAGCGCATTTCGCAGGCTACCGTCGGGAAAGTAGGGCCGCTGCGGAATGAACATGGCGCCTGCCGGCAGCTGGGCCTGGCCGGTTGAAAACGGCCAGATGCCCGCCAGCGCCCGAAACAGCGTCGACTTGCCGCTGCCCGACGGGCCCTTGAGCAAGATGCTTTCGCCCGGCCCGGCCTGCAGCGACACGCCGCTCAGCAAGGTGGCGCCGGTGGGCAGCCTGAGCGACAGGTTGTTCAGGGCCAGAAGACCGGCGCCACCCGGCGTCTGCTCGGTACTTGCTATTGAATTACTAGCTGCATGGCCCCGTCCCTGAAGCGCCACGGCACTGATATTGTCTTCAAAGCTGGTCAGCCGGTCGGTCGTGGCGCGCCAGGCCGCCAGAGCGCTGTAGTTGTCCACCAGCCAGCTCAGCGAGTCCTGCACCCGGCCGAAGGCCGAGGAAATCTGCATCAGCTGGCCGAGCTGGATGGCGCCGCTGAAAAAGCGTGGCGCGGCGACGATGAACGGAAACACCACCGCCGCCTGGCCAAAGAAGTTGGTGAACCAGACGAGGTTTTTTTGCTTTTTAATCAGCTTGAGGTAGTTGGCCAGCACGGCGGCAAAGCGTGTGTCCAGCTGCGCCCGCTCGACGCTTTCCCCCTTGTCCAGTGCGATGGATTCGCTGTATTCGCGCACCCGCACCAGGTGGTGGCGAAAGTCGGCCTCGACCCGTTGCTGCTGAAAGTTCAGCCGGATCTGCGGCCGGCCGATGTAGTGGGTGATGACGCTGCCAACCGCGCAGTACAGCACCGCCATCCACACCATGAAGCCTGGAATCGAGTAGCTGGCGCCCGCCAGTGTGAAGGCAAACGCGCCCGACAGCGACCAGAGGATGCCGACAAAGCTCACCAGGGTGACCACCGCATTCAAAAGGCCCATGCTCAGCGAGATGCTGTAGGTGGTGAACAGGTTGATGTCCTCCTGGATGCGCTGGTCCGGGTTGTCCGAGGTGCCGGCAGCGGCAGCGGGGCTTGCAAAGCGCGCCAGCTCCAGCTGGTAGAACGCATGGTCGGCCAGCCAGCGCTGCAGGTAGTGCGTCGTCATCCAGGCGCGCCAGCGCACTTCGAGCAGCTGCGTCAGGTAAAACCGGTACACCGCGATGATGATGAAGGCAAACGCCAGGTAGGTGAAGCGCGCCAGCTGCGCCCAGAACACCGGCGCATCCTTGTTTTGCAGCGCGTCGTAGAACACCCGGTTCCACTCGTTGAGCAGCACCAGCATGTACACCGCGCCCAGGTTCAGCGCCACGATGGCGGCCAGCAGGCCGCGCGCCTTCCACTTTTCTTCCGAGCGGAAGTAGGGCGCCGACAAGGCCCAGACGCGGCGCCTGAAATGGTTGAAGCCGGCAAGTTTTCCGGCAAGGCGTGGCAACAGGTTCATTGCGGGTTATTTTTAAAAAAAATGTCGGGCGGGGCGGCGGATTGGTTGGCGATGCCGCTGGCCACATGGCCCGACGGCACATGCAGCGCGGCCGCGTTGACATGGCCGGTCTGGTCGTCAAAGAAAAAATCGGGTTCGAATTCGCGCAAAAACGCGCCCTTGGCCAGGCCGCCGAGGAACATCGCCTCATCGACCTCGATGTTCCAGTTCATCAGCGTGCGGATGGCGCGCTCATGGGCCGGCGCGCTGCGTGCCGTGACCAGCGCGGTGCGCAGGCGCATGCGCGGCGTGCCGGCCTGCTGCAGCCGGTGCAGGGCAATCAGGAGCGGCTTGAACGGGCCGTCGGGCAGCGGCAACACCGCCTTGTCCTTCTCATGCTGCTGAAACGCTGGCAGGCCGTCGCGCTGAAAGACCTGTTCGGCCTCGTCGGAAAACAGCACCGCATCGCCGTCAAACGCAATGCGCACCTCGTGGGGATAGTTGTCGCGCGCCCGCACCGAATGGGTCAGCACCGTGGCGGCCGGAAAGCCCATGAGCAGCGCCGCTTTCACATCGTCGGGGTTGGCCGACAGGAACAAGTTGGCCTGCAGCGGCAGCAGGTAGCGGTAAGGTTCGCGCCCGCGGGTGAACACCCCCCGGGCCACCGACAGGCCATGGGTCTGCACCGAGCGAAACACCCGCAGGCCCGACACCGGGTCGTTGCGCGAAAGAATGACCACCTCCACCCGCTGGGCAGCCGGCTCGTTGAAGGCCAGCAGCTTTTTGGCCAGCGCAAAAGCAACCCCCGGCCGGGCTGGCTCGTCCAGCCGGCCGAGCTGCAGCTGCATGTAGGCGCGGTCGTCCGACTGCTCGAAAACGCGGTTTTCTTCTTCCAGGTCAAACAGGGCGCGCGATGAAATCGCCACCACCAGTTGTCCGTCCAGATTGACTGCCATGTCCGGGGGTACCTTGTGTGGGTTGGGGCTGACAACGCAGTGTGCCTTAATCTTGACAAGCAGTTACCACCGAAACACCAATTTGCGCCGAAGGCCAGTAGACGGGCAGGCCGGCAGACCAGCTCCCGGTCCCCGCCCGCCGCCCGCTGCGGGTCGGCACCGGGCGGCGGCCTGCGGCCAGGACGGCCGGGCGAGCGGCGCTACATCTGCAGGGCGGCCCGGTCAGGAAGGTCCAGCCGGGCTGGATGCCGTAGCGCCCGACATACTCGCGCAAGGCATCGGGCGTGTCAAACTCGGGCTGCAGCGTCATCGAGACCATGAAGATGTCCTTGCCCATGCGGCTGCCCAGCGCCTGCTGGACCTGCAGCAAGTTGGCCGTGTTCGCCGGGCAAATGCCGGCGCACACCGACTGCATCATGTTGAACAGCACCGTGCGGCCCCGCTGGGGCTGCCCGGGCCGGCCAGCCCCAGCGTCAGCGCCAGCGCCAGTGCGGCGCCCATCTGCTTGAGCCAGTCTCGCTTGTCGCCTGGCCGGCCCGGGCGGCGGCTGGCCATTGCGCGTCAGGATGCGGCCTTCCTCAAAGTGGATGTGAACCGGGTGGTGCCAGTCGCCGCTGCCCTCCAGCATCCAGATTGCGGCGCTTCCTCGCCTGGGCTTGGCGGTGGCTATTTCCCCGTTGTAAATGTTGCCGTTCACCGTCCAGACCGAGTTGGATTTGTCAAACGAGAAGCGCCGGGTCCGGGCGACCTGCTTGAGGTCGATGTCGGGCAGGGCGCGCAGCAGCGCCGGCACCTGGCTGACGTCGGCCAGCGCCGGCGCGGTGCCGATGTCAAAGCGCAAAATCTGCGTGCCCCTTCGGGTCAGCAGGCCGCTGGCATTGCGCCCGTTCGTCGACTCTCCCTCCGGACCTTTGCTGTCGGTTTGCGCCAGGCGATTGACCAAAAACAGCGAGGTGCCGGTGTCGTACCTGGAAAAGTCGATCACGATGTCGGCCCGCTCCACCGGGGCCAGAGGCACCTTGCTCATGGTCAGCGGCGCGGGCAGCAAATTGCCGTCGTTGGCGATTTAGCACAAGCTCTGGACCGCATGGTCCGGCGTGGTCAGGTAGATCTCGTAAAAACGCGACGGGCCGCCGTCCAGCAGC
>JACMQR010000153.1 GCA_014376885.1 Polaromonas sp. | reverse complement strand
GCCCCGGCGCCCGGCAGCGACTGTCGCGCCAGGTGGTGCAGGCCCAGGCAGCTGACCCCGGCAAGCCCCAGGCCAGGCGCGCAGCCAGCCCGATCAACGCCCCGGGCCAGCCCTGCTTGTAACGCAACGCCATGGCGCGCCGCGAACTCCTCGCCTTCCTTGGCCGAGGCATCGCTCAGGGTAACAGTGTCCCCGCTGCATTCCAGCGCCTCCTCGCGCCATGGCGGGAGCGGCTGCGGTGCGGCTGGCGCAGGGTTGTCCAGGCGTCAATACAAGGGCGCGGCCGCACGCGCCGGGAGCATTGGCCTGGGCCCCTCGGCGGTGGTGCTGTAAGCCCTCAAGCAGGCCGTTCCCATGCGCAGGGCTGCTTCGCGCGAAGGATAGGGATGGTCGGAGGTGTCGATGCAGACCTCGCCCGCCTGCTCCTGGGCCGACAGCTGGGTGACGATCCAGAAATAAAGCCCGGGCGACGACTCTTCGACCCGGAGGTTCAACAGGCCGGGTGCTGTTGCCAGGCCCGCTGTCATGGCGCCCGGCCCAGTTGGGTGCCGACATCCCGGGCGCCCGGCCCGACCTGGGCAACGGCCATGCGCAGTTCGAGCTCGCTGCAGCGCAGGGCGCTGAGCCAGTAACTGACCGACGCAGCTTCGTTGATATTGATCGGCTCATTGGACAGGGCCTGCGAGTCCGGTGCAAAGATTGGCGAGTAGGTGGGCATGGTTTTTCCTGGCCGGGTTGAAAATCGGTGATTAATCATGAGCCGCCGCCGCCTGGCGAAATGTCAGAGATCGCCCCCTGTGCTTGCCATCCTTCCCAACCAGCCGCTCCCAGCCCAATGAGAAGCCGGCCGGGCGCTGGAGCCGTCAATGCCTTTTGCCATGCCCTTAAAAGCGCCTTGGCAAGGCTTTCAGGCGCCGCAGCACTTCTTGTATTTTTTTGCGCTGCCGCACGGGCACGGGTCGTTGCGCCCCGGCACGGCCGGCCGGCGAACCGTCTCGACCTTCGGGCCGATGGTGGTCCACAATTCACGCAGGTCGTACACCGCCCAGATGGCTTCGCCAAAGGCGTTGAGCCGGGCAATGCTGGTGCTTGGCGTGCCCTCTTCGCTGAGCGGTGAGACTTCCGGCGCGCCGGCGTCGTCCTCGGTCATGGCGACAACCGCCTGCAGCGCGCCATCGAGCCATTTGGCGGCGTCCTTGTCGCGCGGCGCGGCCCATTCGTCCGGCCAGCTTTCAACGGCGAACATGAAGCCCAGCGCCCAGACCTGGGCGAACGCGGGCAGGTCTTCCTTGGCAAAGGCGGCCTGCTCCTCGGGCGGCAGGTCGGCCACCACGCCGCGAATGTCCATGACTTCGGGGTGGTAGCAGGCATCGTCTTCCAGCGAGTCGACCTCGGCGTCGAGCGCGGTGTGGACTTCGCTCCAGCGCTGATTCCAGAGCGCCAGAAAGCGTTCGCGCTGGGCGTTGCTGGCAAACGAGCCGCTGTCGTCGTCGGGCGCTTCGCCCGGGGCCGGCACGCCGAGCAGCACGGCCAGGTACTCATCGGCCGGAATTGGCCGGCGCGAGCAGATCACGGCGGCCATGAAGCCTTCGCAAAATTCCCACTGCGGGGTTTCGTCATGGCGGCCGCGCAGGTCGTCCAGGATGGCGTCAAGCTCGTCGAAGGCTTCGGTCTCCATCCACGGCGTGTCGGCCGCGATGCTGACGGGATGGTTGGGGGCGGGGCTGGGTGGTGTCATAGGTGTGCTGGGCTGGGCCTCCGGCGAGGCTGTGGGGGCGAAGTGTATCTGCCGCGCCCGGATGCGCCTGGTTTTGACAGCCGCGCCCCGCCCGGCACGCCCCGGCACGCCCCGGCTGGCCATGGGCGGTGAACCTGGCTGTAACACCGGAAACCGCTATGAATTAAATAGCTGCTTGTGCTTGCACACCGTGCACCAGAAGCCGTTTTGACATCGAAAGCAGATGCCGGTCCTTGCTCAGTAGCAGGGTTTTGCCGGCGACGGCCAGGTCGATGAATTTCTGGTCGTCGGGGTCGCTGCAGGTCAGCCGGGCCTTGACGGGGGCGTCGAGCAGCCGGGCATGGCGGTCGAACAATGCCAGCACATCGTCCGCGCTCAAGCGGTAGAACGCCAGGCGCGGCACGATCTGCGGATAGGCCAGCACGCGGGCCAGCTCATCGCGCATCGGCTGGGTGGCGATCCAGTCAAGCGCGCCGGCTTCCAGCGCTTTTTTGATGGTCTTGGCGGCGGCGTCATTGAAAACAAACACATCGAGGATGATGTTGGTGTCGATGACGACGGTTTGCCGGGGCATCCCGGTTGGCAAACCCGCCTGTTCGCCATCGGTTTGCGCCGCTTGCGCTTTGAGCATCACGCTGCGGGCAGGTCGGCCGGCTTGCCGCGCGCCGAGCCGGCCACCATGTCAAAGCGAAACAGCCGGCATTCGATCGGGCCATTCCACATCGGCACGCGGCGCGACTCTTTGAGGCGCATCTTGTTTGGCAGCTTCAGGTCGGGCGTGAGGATGTGGGCGGTCCAGCCGGCATAGTTCTTCTTCCAGTGCGCGGCCAGCTGCGGAAAGAAGTCGGACGCTTCCTCGCCCCAGGCGTCGTGCGCCTGCTCGCGGCCGGGGTTGGCCGAGCGGTCGCGCGGCGGCTCAAAACCGCTTTCCTCGCGGCTGTCGCGCTCGTTGCGCCCAGTTTGATCATGGCGGCCCGTGCGCAGGTCGCGTTCGGAGCGCGCCACCGGCTGGCCGAATTCATCGACGCTCTGCCCCTGGAATTGCGAGCGCCGCTGCTCGCGCTGCTGCAGGCCGCTGGTGCCGGCCACGCCGGCGACGTCGATGCGCTCGCCATACGGCGGATTGACCAGCATCACGCCGCCGGGCGCGGGCGGCATGCGCTGCAAGGCGTCGCCGCCGCGAAACTGCACGGCGTTGGCCACGCCGGCACGCTCGGCATTGCGCTCGGCAAAGTCCACCATGCGAAAGGCCACATCGCTGCCATACACCGGCGCCATCGGCTCGGTGATGGCCGCTTCGGCCTGGTCGAGCAGACCGTCCCACACATGGGCCTGAAAGGGCAGGTACTTCTGGAAGGCAAACTTGCGGTTGATGCCCGGCGCGATGCGGCAGGCGATTTGCGCCGCCTCGATGGCGATGGTGCCCGAGCCGCAGCACGGGTCATAGAGGGGCACGCCCTGGCTGCACAAGCCCTGGGCGCCGCTCCAGCCGCTGGCGGCAAGCATGGCGGCGGCCAGGGTTTCCTTCAGCGGCGCGTCGCCCTTGTCTTCCCGCCAGCCGCGCTTGAACAGCGGCTCGCCCGAGGTGTCGATGTACACCGTCACCGTGTCGGTGGTCAGGTGGACATACACCCGCACATCGGGCCAGCGGGTGTCGACGCTGGGGCGCACGTCGTTGAACTTGTGCCGGAAGCGGTCGGCAATCGCGTCCTTGACCTTGAGCGTCGCAAAGTTCAGGCTTTGCAGCGGGCTGTGCTGGGCGGTGATCTCGACCTTGAAGGTCTGGCTAGGCGTGAACCAGATTTCCCAGGCCACGCTGGCGGCGGCGTTGTACAGGTCCTGCTCGCTGCGGTAGGTGCCGTGGTGCAGCTCGACCAGCACGCGCTGGGCCAGGCGGCTGTGCAAATTTAGCTGCAGCGCATCGCGCCAGGAGCCCGGCAGCTGCACGCCGGCGCGCCAGGCCTTGCCGTCAATGCCGGTGGTCTGCCGGATTTCGGCAGCCAGCAGGTTTTCGACGCCGGCGGCGCAGGGGAGAAAGAGTTGGAGTTGGTTCATGGTGTGTGTTTCAAATGGTTCCGGGGATTGCGGGCACGGTCCATGCGTCGCAGTTCAGCCGACGACCGCCGGCCCTCACCCCAACCCTCTCCCAGAGGGAGAGGGAGTAATTCGCCGAAGCAGGAAAGAGCCGGGCGCATCTCATACCAGCAGGGGCCGCGGGACTGGCTTTGCCAGACCGCAGGCGCAGCGGCCCCCTCGGGGGGGGGCAGCGAACCACACGCAGTGGTGAGCGCGGGGGCCTGTCTTCACCAGCAGGGGCCGCGGGACCGGCTTTGCCGGACCGCAGGCGCCGGGCTGCGAGACGCAGCCCTTCTGGGTGCCGTCCAACCCTGCACTGCAGGCTTGGAGCCGCGGCACCCAGCCCCCTCGGGGGGCAGGGAGTTACGCGAAGCGAACGACCGTGGGGGCTCAAAGTGATTTGCGCAAATTGGTCGGCGCGATGCGCAGCGCCTCGCGGTACTTGGCCACCGTGCGCCGGGCGCATTCAATGCCTTGTTCCTTGAGCATGGCGGAGATCTGGCTGTCGCTGAGCGGCTTTTTGGCGTTTTCGATGGCGACGAACTGCTTGATCAGCGCGCGCACGGCGGTGCTTGACGCATTGCCGCCGCTTTCGGTGCCCAGGCCGGAGCCAAAAAAATACTTCAGCTCGAAAGTGCCGAACGGCGTGGCCATGTACTTGGCGGTGGTGACCCGGGAAATGGTCGATTCGTGCAGGCCCAGCTCGTCGGCGATCTCGCGCAGCACCAGCGGCCGCATGGCCAGTTCGCCGTGCGTGAAGAAATTTTTCTGCCGCTCGACAATCGCGCTGCTGACCCGCAAGATGGTGTCAAAGCGCTGCTGGATGTTCTTGATGAACCAGCGCGCCTCTTGCAGCCGCTGCTGCAGCGCCGCCCCGGCCGCGCCGCTGCCGCCCCGCCCGCCATGCTGCTTGAGCACGCCGGCGTAGATGTCGTGCACCCGCAGCCGGGGCATCACGTCGCTGTTCAGGCTGACCTTGAAGCTGCGGCCGGACTTGGCGACGATCACATCGGGCACGATCAGGTTGCGCTCGACATTGGCAAAGCGCCGGCCTGGCTTGGGGTCGAGCCGGGCAATCAGCGCGATGGCCGACTTGACGACGTCTTCGGTGCATTTGCACAGGAGCGCCAGGCGCTTGACATCACGCTTGGCCAGCAGCGCCATTGGCTGGCGGCAAATCGCCAGCGCTGCCCGAATTTCAGCGCCGGGCGCTGCATCGCGCAGCTGCAGGCTCAGGCATTCGGCCAGGGTGCCTGCGCCGACGCCGGCCGGCTCCATGTGCTGGAGCAGCTTGAGCGCCACGGCAAAATGCGGCGCCAGCGCTTGGCCCTGCTCCGTATCGCCCCTGGCCAGGCCGGCGGCCAGCAGTTCCAGGCTGTCTTCCAGGTAACCGTCGTCATTGAGCGACTCGATCAAAAAGTGCAGCGTGGCGCGGTCCAGCTCGGACAGGCGCAGGCCGAGCGCCTGGCGGTGCAAATGGTCCTGCAGCGACACATGGGCGCCGGTCAGGTCCGACGCCTCGGCATCGCTACCCTCCAGGTTGTTCTTGCGCGCCGGCGCGTCGCCGCCCCATTCGCTGTCGTCGGGCGAGGACTCGACCGAGCCGTCGCCGTCCCAGCTTTCTTCCAGCGCGGCTTCGGTGCTGGTCTCAGGCGCGGTTTCAGTGTCTTTTTGGCTGCCTGCGCTTGTCATGTCTGAATGAGCTGCTACTGAATCGCTAGCAAACTCGATGTCGCGGCTGTCCTGGCTGACTGGCGTGTCAATCCGGTCCAGGCCAAAGTCTTCGCGCACCGCGCCCTCGTCAGCCAGTTCGAGGAACGGGTTGTCGTCGAGCATCTGCTCGACCTCCTGGCTCAACTCCAGCGTGGACAGCTGCAGCAGCCGGATCGACTGCTGCAGCTGCGG
>JACMQR010000152.1 GCA_014376885.1 Polaromonas sp. | reverse complement strand
CGGTCAGCTCGTTGTTGTGCAAAAAGCCGCCCGCCTGGCCCGTGCCGCCATCGGACATCAGGCGGGCGCCGACCTGGTCTTCGATCGTCGCCGTCATGGCAAGGGCGTTGCCAAAGCTGTCAACGATGCTGATATGTGACGTGCCGCGCTCGACCTGCTCGGGCATCGGCGCATAGGCTGCCTGGACAGCGCCGGGAACGCCGGGCTTGGCCGTCTTCATGCTCGGGCCGGCGGGCTGGATCAGCAGGGCGCGCTGGCTCAGGTAGCCGGGCGCCAGCAGGCTCAGCCAGCTGCCGCCGGGCGGCTGCACGAAGTCCGGGTCGGCCAGGTACTGGTCCCGGTCGGCAAACGCCAGCCGCGAGGCTTCGGTGTACAGGTGCAGCCAGTCGGCCGAGGGCGCCGGGCTGCGGGTGCCCGGCACACCTCCCGGGCCGGCTGCCAGCTTCAGGCTGGCGGCCGGCGTGTGGTTCAAGATGCCCAGGATCTGGGCGACTGCCAGCGCGCCTGAACTGGGCGGCGGCATGCCGCACAGCAGGTAGGTTGCCGCCATGGCGCGGTAGTCGATGCAGAGCGGCACGCGCTTTTTGGCCTGGTAGCCGGCCAGGTCGCCCAGGCTGAGCTTGCCCGGGTTGCCGGCATGGCCCTGCACCTTGCTGACGATCGCCTGCGCGACCCGGCCGCTGTGCAGCGCGGCGGATCCCTGGCGGGCAATCTGGCGCAGCACCTCGGCCAGCGCCGGGTTGCGCAGCGTCGTGCCGATGGCCAGCGGCGTGCCATCGGCCTGGTAGAAATAGGCCGCCGCCGTGGGATCGCTTTTGAGGTATTTCTCGTTCTTCAAAAGCGTGCCGAGCCGGGCGCTGACCTTAAAGCCGTTGTCGGCCATTTGGATCGCTGGCGCAAACAGCTGCGCCCAGGGCAGCTTGCCGTGCTGCTGGTGTGCCATTTCCAGCATCCGCAGCGTGCCAGGCGTGCCCACCGAGCGGCCGCCTACCACGCCATCATCAAACGCCAGCGGCTTGCCGTCGGCGCCGGTGAACAGGTTTTCATCGGCGGCCGCCGGCGCGGTCTCGCGGCCGTCGAAGGCCTCGACCACGCGGCCATGGGAATGCAGCAAGAATGCGCCGCCGCCGATGCCGCTGGACTGCGGCTCGACCAGGGTCAGCACCATTTGCACGGCAATGGCCGCGTCGACCGCCGAGCCGCCGGCCTTGAGGATCTGGTAGCCCGCTTCGGTGGCCAGCGGGTTGGCCGCCGCCACAGCAAATTTTGTCGTGGTCCAGCCAGGTTTTGGCGTGAAGCCTGACGCCCCTTCGGGCTGCTGGGCCGGCAGGCTGGCTGCCGGCGGGCCGGAGGGCGAACTGGCGCAACCCGCCAGCGCGGCGGCCAGGACCACCCAAGTCAACAAGCGATGCATGCGGTTTCCTGGTGACGGCTGAGCCGGCATGGTAGCCGGCACAAACAAACTTGAAAACGCAAGATTTAATTTTTTATATCTCTTGGGCTGCTTGCGCACAACTGGCGGGCATGTCAAGCTATTGAAAAGGGAGCAAAAAAAGCGCTCCCGGTTTCAGCCGGTCCAGATGCCTAGCGCGGCGCCAGGCGGATCGCGCCATCCAGGCGAATCACTTCGCCATTGAGCATGTCGTTTTCAAAAATATGCCGGGCCAGCTTGGCATAGTCCTCGGGCGTACCCAGGCGCGACGGGAAGGGCACCGACGCGGCCAGCGAATCCTGCACCTCCTGCGGCATGCCGAACATCATCGGTGTGCCGAAAATACCCGGGGCAATCGTCATGTTGCGAATGCCGCTGCGCGCCAGGTCCCGGGCAATCGGCAGCGTCATGCCGACCACGCCGCCCTTGGAGGCGCTGTAGGCGGCCTGGCCGATCTGACCGTCGTAGGCCGCCACGGACGCGGTGGAGATCAGCACGCCGCGCTCGCCGGTGGCTTCGGGCTCGTTCTTGGCCATCGCCTCGGCGGCCAGGCGGATCATGTTGAAGCTGCCAATCAGGTTGACGGTGATGGTCTTGGCAAACACCGCCAGGCTGTGCGCGCCATTTTTGCCGACGGTTTTCTCCGCGGGCGCAATGCCGGCGCAGTTGACCAGGCCCATCAGCTTGCCCATGGACACGGCCTTGGCAACGACTGCCTGGCCGTCGGCCTCCTGGCTGACATCGCATTGGACAAAAGCGGCCTGGGCGCTGCCGAGCTCCGCCGCAATGGCTGCGCCTCTTTCAGCCTGCATGTCGGCAATCACGACCATGCCGCCGCAGGCCACCAGCAGGCGCGCGGTGCCCTCGCCCAGACCCGACGCGCCGCCGGTCACGATGAATACTTTGCCTGCGATGTCCATGGGGGTGTTCCTTGAAATTGAGGGGTTGAAAAAGCGCAAAAGCGCTGCAGCGCTGTGGTCTGAGGTTGACGTCAACGTCAAAGCGCTGTGAATTATCGCCCATGAAAAAAGCCTGGCCATGTCGTCATGGCCGGGCTTTTTGGGAAGGCAAAGCAGGTTACTTGTAGCCCACGCGGTCGAGCATCTGCTGCACCTTGACCTGGTTGGCACCAATGGCGCTGACCGGAATGGTTTCCGACTTGAAGTTGCCGCCGGTCATGGCTTGCAGGGCCGGGTTGCTGACCTTCACGCTGGCAACCACCGGCCATTCGTTGTTGCCGTTGGCAAAGTAGTTCTGTGCTTCGGGACTGGCCAGGTATTCCATGAACTTGACCGCATTGGCCGCGTTCTTGGAATTTTTGGCGACAGCAGCGCCGGCGATGTTGACATGCGTGCCCCAACTGTCCTGGTTCGGAAACACCACGCCCACGCGGTCGACGACCAGTTTGTCTTCAGGCGCGGTGGAGCGCATCAGGCGCGCCAGGTAGTAGGTGTTTGTCAGCGCGATGCCGCATTCTCCGCTGGCCACCGCCTTGATCTGGTCGGTGTCGCCGCCGACGGGCGGCCGTGCCATGTTGGCCACCAGGCCTGCCAGCCACTGCTCGGCTTTTACGTCGCCCAGGTGCTCGGTAACCGCCGAAAACAGCGACAGGTTGTAGGGGTGCGCGCCCGAGCGGGTGCACAGCAGGCCCTTGTTCTTGGGGTCGGCCAGTTCTTCATAGGTATCGACATCGGTTTTTTTGACCTTCAGCTTGTCATACACCACCACCCGGGCGCGGGTGGAAAAACCAAACCAGGTGGTTCCGTCGGCATTTTCCTTGGCCCGCAGGTTGACCGGAATGGCTGCCTGGAGCAGGGGCGACTTGATCGGCTTGAACAGGCCCTCGGCATCACCCTTCCACAGGCGGGCGGCATCGACCAGCAAAATCACATCGGCCGGGGAGGCGGCGCCTTCGGCTTTGAGGCGCGCCAAAATGCCGGCATCGTCGGCATCGACCCGGTT
>JACMQR010000151.1 GCA_014376885.1 Polaromonas sp. | reverse complement strand
GCTTGATCTTCAGCTACGTTTTTCATAGTATCAAGCCCAGGCCTGGTCGTGGGCGGCTTGAGCAGGTCCTGCAAATTGATGCGGCCCGCGGGCGTGACGATCAGCCGGGCAAAAAAGTCGCTCAGCGCGGCTTCGGCGACATCGACCCGCGTCGCCCGGGCGGGGTCGAGCAGCACCTTCAGGCCGCGCACCTTGAGCGCCTTCCAGGCCAGCAGCTCCTCGGCCGGCGCCAATGTGTTGGCGCTGAACATGTCGAGCGCGGCATCGCCCGCGACCTCGGCCTGGATGCCGGCGGCGCTCTGGCGCAAGGCCACCTGGCCGTTGAAGCTGGCATCGGCGCGCAGGAGGTCGATGTTGACGGCGCCGGCAAGGTAGGACTTGAAAGCCTGCGCCGGCAGCCGCTCGGCTGTCAGCTGGCCGGTGAGCGCCAGCGGCGCAAGGCCCAGGCGGCCCTTGAAGTCCAGGCTGCCAGGCTTGCTTCGGCCAGCCGCCAGTTGCAGCGATGCCGCCAGCGTCATCACCGGGGCGGCGGGGGCTGTGGCCAGGTTCACGGCCGGGCTGCCGCCCAGCGCCAGCCCGCCCAGCCGGGCATTGGCGGCCGTGATGTCGAAGGCCACCGGCTCGGCGCCGGCCAGGTCGGCAAACGACACGGCGCCGCCGTCAAGCAGCACCTCGTCAATGGCCAGGGCCCAGGGCGGCGCGGCGTCGGGCATAGTCACAGGCGCTGCCGCTGCTGCGGGCGGCTCGGGCCGGGCCAGCCAGCGCTGGTACATCCAGCGTCCGCCGGCGTCGCGCTCTACCCGGGCCGTGGGCTGGCTGAGCCGCAGGCTGGCGGCCTTGAAGGACCGGCCGGCCAGATCAATGTCCACCTGCTGCAGCTGCGCGGTCTGCACCCCGGCCAGCAGCACGCCGTTTTCGGCCAGTTGCAGCTCGCTCAGCGCCACAGCAGGCGCGCCCAGGCGCAGCACCGCTGGCCTGCCGGCCAGCGCAGCGCGCCAGGTCAGCTGCAGATCGGCATCGAGCTGTCCGGTCAACGTGGGCGTCAGCCACTGCCGGGCATAGGCCGCCGCCAGGCCGACCGGCCAGCCCGCCGCCTGGGCGGTCGCATCGACCGACTGCTCGTTCGCCGAGCCCTTGAACATGAGCCGCGCTGGCACGCGCTGCTTTGCGCCGGCTGCCGGGCGGGTGCTGTGCGCCGCCTCCAGGGCCAGCGAGCCGCTGAACTGAACAGGCGCATTGGGCGAAAACGGATAGGCGATGCCGGACGCATTCAGGGCCAGGTCCGTCAGGCCAAGCTGCGCGGGCGCTGCCAGGGTGTCGTCGCGCCAGCTTAGCGCCCCGTCTTTCACCTCCAGGCGGGCAATTTCCAGCTGCCAGGGCCGGGCCGGGGTAAGGGGCTGAAGTGCAGTATCTTTTTGGCCTGCTGCGCTTGTCGCGCTTGGCTTGTCAGCTATTTTTTTTATAGCTTGCGAACGGTCTGCCGGCAGCAGGTTGAGCCGCCCGGCCCGGTCGCGCGCCAGTGCCAAGCGAGGCGCGCCAATGTCCACCCGGGCCAGCTTGACGACCTGCTCAAACGGCCGGACCTCGTCCAGCGTGACCTGCAGCATGTCAATAG
>JACMQR010000150.1 GCA_014376885.1 Polaromonas sp. | reverse complement strand
CGCTGCATGAACACCAGTTTTTCAAACAGCGTCACATCCTGCTCGTTTTTCAGCAATGCGCCAATCAGCGGCGGCACGGCAATTTTCTGGTCGGCGCTTTGCAGTGCTTCGAGCGAAATATCCTCTGCGACCAGCAGTTTGAGCCAGTCAAGGAGCTCGCTGGTCGACGGTTTCTTTTTCAGCCCCGGCAGGCTGCGCACCTCGTAAAACGTTTTCATGGCCGCGGCCAGCAGGTCTTTTTTGAGCGTCGGGAAATGCACATCCACGATCTGCTTCATGGTGTCGGCGTCCGGGAACTTGATGTAGTGGAAAAAGCAGCGGCGCAAAAAGGCGTCGGGCAGTTCCTTTTCATTGTTCGAGGTGATGAACACCAGCGGCCGGTGCCGGGCCTTGACCAGCTCGCGCGTTTCATAAACGTAAAACTCCATGCGGTCGATTTCGCGCAGCAGGTCGTTGGGAAACTCGATGTCGGCCTTGTCGATCTCGTCGATCAGCAGCGCCACCGGCCGGTCTGCGGTGAACGCCTGCCAGAGCACGCCCTTGACGATGTAGTTGTGGATGTCCTTGACCTTCTCGTCGCCCAGCTGCGAGTCGCGCAGGCGCGAGACGGCATCGTATTCGTACAGGCCCTGCTGGGCCTTGGTGGTCGACTTGATATGCCACTGCAGCAGCGGCAGGTCTAACGCTTGGGCGACCTCTTCGGCCAGCATGGTCTTGCCGGTGCCGGGCTCGCCCTTGACGAGCAGCGGCCGCGTCAAAATGGACGCGGCATTGACCGCCAGCATCAGGTCCGGCGTGGCGACATAGTTCTTCGAGCCTTGAAATTTCATGGTTTGGGACAAGCCTGTTGAGGAGGGGAAGGTCGGCCAGGTGAGAGTCGGCAGGTCCGGCATTGGGGGCGCCCAGATATAATCGGACGCTGACTAAACGATGACTTCTCACCAGATTGTGCGCGCAAAATGAATAAGCTGTTCACCTCGATATTCGCTCTGGCTGTCTCCACCGTGACGCTGGCTGTCCATGCCCAGGACATCAAGGGCGATGCCAACGCCGGTCAAACCAAAAACGCGATGTGCATTGGCTGCCATGGCATCAAGGGTTACCAGGCCTCTTTTCCCGAGGTCTACAAGGTGCCGATGATTTCCGGCCAGGGCGCCAGCTACATTTCTGCGGCGCTGCACGCCTACAAAAAAGGCGACCGCAAACACCCCACCATGCGCGCAGTGGCGGTCACGCTGACCGAGCAGGACATCGCCGACCTGTCGGCCTACTACAGCGGGCACGGCCTGGTGGCCGGTGCCGAGCTGCCTGCCAAGCCGGCCAACGAGCCCAGCGCCGAGGTCCAGGCGCTGCTGAACAAGGCCAATTGCGCTTCTTGCCACGGCGCCAATTTCAACAAGCCAATTGACCCGAGCTATCCCAAGATCGGCGGCCAGCATGCCGACTACCTGTTCGTGGCCTTGAAGTCCTACAAAAACGACAACGCCGGCAATGCCAACGCCAAGGTCGGCCGGGCTCACCCGATCATGGGCGCCATGGCCAAGCAGTACACCAATGCCGAACTCAAGACGATGGCCGGCTACCTGGCCTCGGTGCAGGGCGAGCTGAAAGTGGTGCCGGAAAGCCGCTTTCGCTGAACCGCCGACCTGCTTGATGAAAAAAAAGCCGCTGACTCCAGCGGCTTTTTTCATGCCCGGTGCCGTGCAGCGGGCTGTTTACGCGGCGTCAGTCCCGCGTCGCCCGGCGCTGCACGCATTCGACATAGGCCGCGCCGTCGGGCGGGCCGCCAGAGCGCTGGCTTTCCCAGACCATCCGGCCCAGGCATTCCATGATTTCGTGGTGGGCGTCGTGCAACGAGGAGCGCCGGGCGGTCAGCAGTTCGACCGCCTGGCGAATGCCGCGTGGCTGGTCGATCGAGCATTGCTCGCTGATCGACAGGTGCATGGCCAGATGCAAGAAAGGATTGGTCTGGCCGCCTTCGACGCCATAGGTTTTTTCAAGCGCAGCGTCGGCATCCCGGAAATCGGCCTGGTATTCCGGATGCTCGTCTAGCCACTGGCTTGCTATTATTTCAATAGCTTCAAGCGGTTTCTTGATAAGCGCTTTGGCCTGAACGGAACAAAAAAAACGGCGAACGTCGGCTTGGGAGGGGGTGAACATGCGCTCAGCGTAGCACGCAGGTGTTTGGGCTGCCGGCGTGCGGCCCGGAAGGCGGCCGGCGTACCCGGGGCGACTCAGCTGCGCTGCAGGCTCAGCATCCGGGAAATTGCCTGCGCCGCGGCCAGCAATGGCGGCAACATCGTTTCCTGCATCGCCCGGGCGCTGCTGCGGTTGGCCTGGCCGCTGATGTTGAGGGCGGCCACCATCTGGCCGGCGTGGTCGTTCAGCGGCGCGGCCATGGACACCAGTCCTTCTTCGAGCTCCTGGTCGACCAGCGACCAGCCCTGCTGGCGAACCTGGGCAATTTTGGCGCCCAGTTCGTCAACATCGGTGACGGTGAAGCGGGTGCGCGCCGTCCGGTCGGACGCCTGCAGCGCCTGCATCATTTCGTCCGGCGGCAAGGCCGACAGCAGCATGCGGCCCATCGACGTGCAATAAGCGGGCAGGCGCGAACCGACGCCCAGGCTGATGCTCATGATCTTGTGCGTCGGCACCCGCAGGACATAGACGATGTCGGTGGCGTCCAGCACGGCCGCCGAGCATGACTCCTTGACCTGCTCGACCAGCGCTTGCATCACCGGCTCGGCCAGGTTCCAGATCGGCAGCGACGACAGGTAGGCAAAGCCCAGGTCGAGCATGCGCGGCGTCAGCCTGAACTGCCTGCCGTCGCTTTGCACATAGCCCAGGGTTTGCAGCGTCAGCAAAATCCGCCGGGCACCCGCCCGGGTCAGTCCGGTGCGGGTGGCCACTTCACTCAAGGTTTGCTGCGGTGCGCGGGCGCTGAACGAGCGAATCACTTCCAGGCCGCGCGCAAAAGACTGCACATAGCTGTCCCCGGGAACGGGCGCGGCGCGCGTTGCGGCCGGCGCGAAAAAAATTGCACCGGGCGTTTTTGGGCGGGCTGTTGCCATGGGCAGATAAATCTCCTAAAATTCATTATACGAACAATTGTTCTAACTACGAACAAATAACCGCGCCGGCCGACCGCCGGGCTTTTGCGTTTTCCGGAGACGATTGAATGATCAACAAAATTGCCCTGTCGGTGGCCGATGCGCTGGCCGATGTGAAGGATGGCGCCACCGTGTTGATCGGCGGGTTCGGTACCGCCGGCAACCCGATCGAGCTGATCGACGGCCTGATCG
>JACMQR010000149.1 GCA_014376885.1 Polaromonas sp. | reverse complement strand
CAAGCGCGCTTGTTTCCCGATATGTTCACGCTGCTGCGCCAGGTGCAGGTGGCCAGCGATTTCGCCAAAAGCGTCTCGGCGCGGCTGGCTGGCGTGGATGCTCCGAAACTCGACGACACCGAGCAAAGCTTTGCCGAACTGCAGGCACGCATTGCCATGGTGCTGGCGTTTGTGAACGGCCTGGCTCCCGAACTGTTTGACGCCGCCGCCGGCCGCGAGATAGTCACCCAGGCCGGCACACCCAAGGAAAAGCGCTTCACCGGCCAGTCGTACCTGTTTAATTACGGGCTGCCGCATTTCTTTTTCCACACGACCGCGGCCTATGCGGTCTTGCGCCACAACGGCGTCGAGCTGGGTAAGAAAGACTATATCGGCGCCTATTGAACCAGCGGCTGGCGACCGGTGGGCCGGTCAGTAGAAAAATTGTTGTTAAAACAGCTTTTCGCGCTTGTCCAAGCTTGTTTTATTGCTATTAAAAAAGAAGCATCAGATTGCTAGGTCATCCGCCCCTTGTTGGGCATGACCTGGCAGCCGGTGATGCGCCAGGACTGGTCCTTTTGCCGCTGCAGGCTGTACAGCGCCAGCCAGGCTGTGCCGCTTTCGTCGACCAGCTGCACCCGCTGAATCACCTGGCCGTGGTGGTCCTCGGGCTTGAGAAACGCGGTCGATGCCGGGCGGTAGATTGCCGGGTAGCTGTTGCGGACCATGGCCATGAACTGCGCTGCCGACTTGACGCTTTCCCGCACATTGGGCGCGGCGAACGAGTAGGCCGCGACGGCATCGTCCCGGGCCAGCGCTGCAAGCTGGGCCTGGACGACCGCGCGCACGCCTTCCTCCTCGGTATCGGACAGTGCCAGGGCCGGCGCGGACAGCAAAACGGCTGCAGCGGCTACAGCCAGCCAGCGCGCCATGCGGGCAACCCAGGTGGAAAAGAAATTTCCAGGCAAATAAAGGCGGTGTTTCATACCAGTGCTTTCTGCAGGCTGTGGGAACATCGTTTGACAACTTTAATGCAGCTTAAAGAAAATCGATGCAAGCTGCCGGCAAATGAATTTAAAGCCGTGCAAATCGCGCTTGCGTCCTACCCCGGGCTCAGCCGCCATGCCGGACCGGCAGCGACTAATGGTAAAACGCTGCATCTCTACCCAAGTCCAGGTGAATCGAATATGGATATGCACAGCGGCGCGGCCTGGTATGGGCAACTCGCCAAGCCCTTTTTTGCGCCGCCAGCGGCTGTGTTCGCGCCGGTGTGGACGCTGCTTTACATCGTGATTGCAGTCAGTTTTGGCTTTGTGCTGCTGCAAGCCCTCAAGCGGCGCCTGCCGGTTGGCGTGCTGTGGCCCTTTGCCCTGAACCTGCTGTTCAATGCTGCCTACACGCCAATCCAGTTTGGCCTTCGAAATAACCTGCTGGCCAGCGTCGACATCCTGCTGGTCCTGGGCACCCTGGTCTGGGCCATGCACGCCATCTGGCACCGGGCGCGGTGGGTGGCATTGAGCAATGTTCCTTACCTGTTGTGGGTCGGCTTTGCCACGGTGCTCCAGCTCAGCATCACCTGGCTGAACCGCTAAAACCGTGCCGGGAGCCTGGGCCATGACAGTTCGACATTCCCGACTGAACGGTGCGCTGCTCGCCCTGGCGGTGGTGGCGGTGGTGGCGGTGGTGGCGGTGGTGGCTGTGGTGGGGCAGGCCGCCTGGCGCATCAAGCTGTCCGCCGACCTGGCCCGGCAAAGCGAGGCGCTGCAGGCATCGCCGCCGGGCGCCACGGCGCGGCTGCTGATTGTGGGCGACAGCACCGCTGTCGGCACCGGGGCATCGTCCGCAGGCAGCAGCCTGGCCGGCCTGATCGCCCATGACCACCCGCGCCTGGCCATCGTCAACCGCGCGGCCGACGGCGCCCGGTTTGCCGACATTGCCCGCCAGCTGGCCGGAGCGGGACAATTTGACGCCATCTTGGTGCTGGGCGGCGGCAATGACGTGATTCGACTGACCGGGCAGCAGGCGCTCGGGCAGGCGATTTCCGCCACCCTGGAGCTGGCCCGCGCTCAGGCCCCCCAGGTGATCGTCATGCCGCCCGGCAATGTCGGGAATGCGCCGTTTTTCTTTGCGCCGCTGACCTGGCTGATGACGCAGCGTTCCAAATCCCTGCATGCGCTGGTGCGCCAGGCGGCCGCCGCCAGCGGGGCGGTGTATGTCAGCTTGTACCAAGGCAGGGCCGATGACCCGTTTGCCCAGCGCCCGGATGAGCTCAATGCGCCGGACGGCCTGCACCCCAGCGCTGCCGGCTACCGGGTGTGGTATGCCGCTCTGCAAAGCCAGGCGGCGCTGCAAAGCCGCCTGGCCGGCCTGCGCTGACCAGCCGGCCGGATGGCGCGCGGACAGCCCGGCGGGCAAACGGCGCCCGTCCTGGGCGCCGCGGCCAAGGCCCTTTAAAATCGGCGTCAGCTCTGCGTTCCCGACATTTCTCCACCCTCCTGCCGCAGCAGGCCCACCACAAGGCCCATTCATGTCCCTTCAGGTTATTGAAGCCCAGACCGGCGAAAACCCGGTTGCCACGATTCTCATCATGCACGGCCTGGGCGCCGACGGACGCGACTTCGTGCCGATTGCCGAGCAGCTTGTCCTGTCCGCCATCGGGCCGGTGCGTTTTTTGTTTCCCAGTGCGCCGCATCTGCCGGTGACGATCAATGGCGGCCACAGCATGCCCGCCTGGTATGACATTTTGGGCGCCGACCTGGTCAGTCGCCAGGACGAGGCAGGCATGCGCCTGTCGCAGGCGGCCATGGAAGCGCTCATTGCCAATGAAAAGTCGCGCGGCATTGCTGCCAGCCGCATTGTCGTGGCCGGTTTTTCGCAGGGCTGCGCCATGGCGCTGATGGCCGGCCTGCGCCACACCGAGCGCCTGGCCGGCATTGCCGGTCTGTCGGGCTACCTGCCGCTGGCCGACAAGACCGGCGCCGAAGGCAGCGCTGCCAACCAGGATGTGCCGATTTTTCTGGCCCATGGCGTGCGCGACGGCGTGGTGGCCATGCCGCGCGCGC
This sequence comes from Polaromonas sp., assembly GCA_014376885.1. Lineage (GTDB taxonomy): Bacteria > Pseudomonadota > Gammaproteobacteria > Burkholderiales > Burkholderiaceae_C > Polaromonas. Next base: position 2,339 of record JACMQR010000149.1, on the reverse strand, counting down.
TGGCCTCGCGCGACGCTCTGGTCGCGCTGGGCTACCCGGTCGAATGGCACGAATACGCCATGGAGCATTCGGTCTGCCCGCAGGAGGTAAGCGATCTGGAAAAATGGCTGCTGCGCGTGCTCGCCTGAACGGCATGCCCGCCAGGCTTGCGCCCGCCTAGCAAGGCGCGCAGGGCAACCAGGACAGCGGGCTGCGGAGCCGCCTGCGACTGATTTTTTGCCGGCCTCGCCAAGCGCCTTGGGGGTGGCGGCCGTTACGCCTGGCCGGCCAGCTCGCCAAACAGCCCGTGTCAGCGAAAAGCGCGTGCGTGTGCTAACTTCCACGCCAACCCAAGAACATAAGGCATCCCATGAAGCTATTCCAGGCACATGCCGACCCGATTTTGCAAGAGCGCCTGAAGGCGCTTACCTCCCGCCAGCTGCTGGGCATTCGCCGGGGCATTGAAAAAGAAAGCCTGCGCGCCCAGCCCAGCGGTGCGCTGGCCCTGACACCTCATCCCCAGGCCCTGGGCTCGGCGCTGACGCATCCGAGCATCACCACCGACTTCAGCGAGTCGCAGGTCGAGCTGGTCACCAGCGCTCATGTCACACCCGAAGCGGCCCTGAACGAGCTGACGCAGCTGCACCAGTTCACCTACCGGGCGCTGCAGGGTCACGGCGAAGGCAGCGGCGACGAAATGCTTTGGGTGTCGAGCATGCCCTGCGGCCTGCCGACCGACGAAACCATTCCGATCGCCCGCTTCGGCTCGTCCAACGTCGGCCGCGCCAAGAGCGTGTACCGCATGGGCCTGTCGCACCGCTATGGCCGGCGCATGCAGACGATTTCGGGCATCCACTACAACTGGTCGATGCCGGGGGTGACCAGCGAGCAGTACTTCGCGCTGATCCGTAACTTTCGCCGCCATGCGTTTTTGCTGCTCCACCTGTTCGGCGCCTCGCCGGCGGTGTGCTCGACCTTCGTCGCCGGCCGCCAGCACGGGCTGCAGGCCTTGAGCGACACCACCATGTACATGCCGCACGGCACCTCGCTGCGCATGGGCCGCCTGGGCTACCAGAGCGACGCCCAGGCCTCGCTCGCAGTCAGCTACAACAGCCTGGAAGGCTATGCCGCGTCGCTGCAGGATGCGCTGAGCCGGCCCTATCCGGCCTATGAAAAAGTCGGCATCCGCAACCCCGGCGGCGACTACAACCAGCTGGCAGCGACGCTGCTGCAGATCGAAAACGAGTTCTACGGCACCATCCGGCCCAAGCGCGTCATCCGCCCGGGCGAGCGGCCGCTGCATGCGCTGCGCGAGCGCGGCGTCGAATACATCGAGGTCCGCCTGATGGACCTGGACCCGTTCGAGCCGGTCGGCATCAGCGCGCAAACCATGCGTTTCATCGACGTGTTCTTGCTGCACTGCCTGTTGTCCGACAGCCCGCCCGACACGCCGGCCGAGATCGCCGATCTCAACCACAACCAGCACCAGACGGCGGCGCGCGGCCGCGAGCCCGGCTTGATGCTCAGGCGCCAGGGCGGCGAAGTGGCGCTGGTCGAATGGGGCCGTGAGCTGCTCGGCCAGTGCGCGCCAATCGCCGCTGCGCTCGATGCTGAATTTGGCGGCCGGCTGTACCAGGATGCGCTGGCGGCGGCTGGCTCAGGACTGGCCGCGGCCGACACGCTGCCGTCGGCCCGGGTGCTGGCCGCCATGGCACAGGACTTTGACAACTCGTTTGTGCAGTTTGCCAAAGCCCGGTCGCTTACTGCGCAGGCAGCGCTGCAGGGCTTGCCGCTGACGGCTGAGCAACTGGCGCGCTTTAGCGAAATGAGCCGGCAATCCATCGAGGTGCAAAAGGACATCGAGGCGGCCGACACGCTGCCCTTCGAGGCCTACCGGGAGCACTACATGTCGGCCGAGTGCCTGGATGTGCCGGCGCCCGAGATGGTGCATGCCTGAGCCGAGGGCCGCGCGGCAGCACCGGGATTTGTGGTAAATTTTAAATAAAAAAGCCGCTGGTGCATGTTGGGCGGGCTTTAACAGCTATTAAAAATATAGCGGCTGATGGGGTGGGAAAATATTCCTGCGGCAACACTGGCCAGTCAGCCCATGGCCGGCGCGGCGCTTCAGGGCGGGCTGGAGCCGGCCATGCGCCGCCGCACAAACAATGCCGCAAACGCGCCGCCCAGCACCAGCGCAAACCAGCCGACCAGCGACGCCTTGGCAACCATGCCCTGCAGGTCCGGCGAGGTGATGTAGTGGGGCGACAGCAGCACGCCCAGGCCAATCAGCAGGCACAAGGCCGCCTTGATCAGCAGCTCGTTGCTGGCTTGCTTGTCGGCCTTGCGGGTGGCGATATTGT
>JACMQR010000148.1 GCA_014376885.1 Polaromonas sp. | reverse complement strand
GTTGGGCGATATCTTGTCCAGCGTCACCCAGCGCCGGTTGCTGCGCCGGTATTCGGCCAGCACGCTGCCGTCGGACGCCAGCAGCACCGACGGCTGCTCGGACTTGGCCTTGCGCAGATCGCCGATGCCGGGCGTGAACGGGATCAGCACCAGGAGGTAAAGCAGCACCAGCGCCGGCAGCGCCAGTGCGGCCCGGACCGGGTGCCGCCTGGCAAGGCCGCCAAGGCGGCGAAGCGGGCGGGTGGCAAAGGTGGCAAGGCGCGCAAGGGTGGGTGGCATGCGCCGAGTTTAAAACGGCGCCACCTGGCCGTCGGCAGGGCGAGCGGGGCATGGCACGGCGAAACCGCCGGTGCTGGCCTTCATTTTTACGGCAAACAGGCCTGTAGTGCATTCGCTTCGGGCATCTCCTGCTATGCTTTTTATACCTTGGCGCCTGCCTGCAGCCCACTGAGCCGCCCGGGGTCGAAAGCAGTTTGCGGCGCTGGCCTACAGGCGCGGCATAGCGCGCGCGTTAGCTTAGAGCGACTTTGGCAACCCACAGGAAACTGACATGACCCAGCCCCCCGGCATTGAACCCGACCGCATCGATGTGAACGACGAAGCGGCCTGCGAGCAATGGGCCAAGAAGCTCGACACCACCAAAATGCAGTTGCACGATGCGGTGGCCGCTGTCGGCGACAAGGCAACCGATGTCGAGTTGCATTTGAAAGGCAGCCGCAGCACGACCAACGACGACCGCATCGGCGAGCTTGGCGCTTCATCCTGAGGGTCGGCCCTGGCGGGTTACTGGGCGCCCTTTGCCTGGCAAAAATCCGCTGGCTGGAACTTCGCGATGCAGCTCTCAGCGCAAGCCATGAACCCGCCGCGCAGCCGCTTGCGCGCAGCCCGGCGCGCTGCGCTGCGCTGATTTTTGTTTTTTTCTGGTTTTTCATGGGTGGCATCGCGCACTTTGTTTTTACCGATGCCGAGATGCGCATCGTGCCGCCCTGCATTGCCTGGCCGCGTGCTGCGGTGCCCGTCAGCGGCGCCCTGGAGCTGATGGGCGCCGCTGGCCTGCTGTGGCGGCCCACCCGGCGCGCCGCCGCCTGGGGCCTGTTCGGCCTGACGCTGGCGGTCACGCCGGCGCATGTCTACATGCTGCAGCATCCCGTGCTTTTTCCGGCCGTTCCCTACTGGGCGCTGATTTTGCGGTTGCCACTGCAGGCCGGCTTGCTGGCGCTGATGGCGTGGATGGCGTGGCAGCCGGTAAAGCCGCCTCCCGTGGCCCCGCCGGCGCTGGGCGATTGATGCTTTAGGCTCCGGCGGGCCGGACCCAACCGGCCTGGCCTGGCCTATTCAGGCTGCGGGGCCACCAGGCTGGCTGCTGCGGCACCGGCTGGCGCAGCTGCTTGACCTCGGGTCAACCCGATTGCCGCACACGCCGCGCTTGGGTTCAATAGCCGCAGCGGGCTGTCAGCGCCGCCAAGCACCCCCAATTCAAAGGAGAGTTTTCATGGGCAAACTTCAAACCCTGGCGGCCACCGGCGCCGCGCTGCTGCTGCTGGCGGCCTGCGCCACGCCGGCCAGCACCACCGGCCCGATGGGCTTTTTCATCACCAGCGCGGGCAGCGGCAAGGGCGCCGACCTGGGCGGCCTGGCCGGCGCGGACGCCCAGTGCCAGCGGCTGGCAGCCGCTGCCGGCGCCGGCGCCAAGACCTGGCGGGCCTACCTGAGCACGCCGCCCGTCCTGCCGTCCGGCGCAGCGCCGGGCGTGGCCGCTGTCAATGCGCGCGAGCGCATCGGCACGGGCCCCTGGTTCAATGCCAAGGGAATGCTCATCGCCCGTGACCTCGGCCATCTGCACAACGGCAATAACCTTGGCAAGGACACCGCCCTTGACGAGCGCGGCAATGTCGTCAAGGGTCGGGGCGACACGCCCAACGAACACGACATGCTGACCGGCTCGCGGGCTGACGGCACCGCCTTCGCACCGCAAACCGACACCACCTGCAAGGCCTGGACCAGTTCGACCGAGGGTTCGGCCATCGTCGGCCACCACGACCGCATCGGCCCCTTGCCAGAAAACTGGGCCAAGTCATGGAATTTTTCGCACCCGTCCGCCGGCTGCAGCCAGGAAGCGCTGGTTCGCACGGGCGGGGCAGGACGGTTTTACTGCTTCGCGGCAAACTGACCGGGCCAGCGCCGGCACGGACGGCAGGCGGGCGGCCGGGGCTCAGGGCTTGATCGTCGCCAGCACTTGAAAGCTGCCGTCGGCCGCGGGCCGGACCACCAGGCCCTCGGCCGAAGCGGCGGCCTGGCCGGTCAGCGCCTGGATGTTCACCTGGTGCGTCACCACCACCAGCACGCCCGGACCGCGCCAGCGCACCAGCAGCGCCCGGACCTGGGCGGTTTGCGCCGCGCCGGCGTCGGACGCCTGCGAGAAAAACGAATTGAGCGCCAGCTCGTCCCGCACCTGCTCGCCAAAGGCCAGTCGGGCGGTATCGCGCGTGCGGCACCACTGCGAGCTGAGCACCGCCCCGACCTGGACCCTGCGGCTGCG
>JACMQR010000147.1 GCA_014376885.1 Polaromonas sp. | reverse complement strand
TTTTAATAGCTGCTTGCGCCCGAATCCATTGGGCTACAGCCATTTTTAATACCTAAAAACGGGTGTTTTTGATGGTTTTGAGGTGTTTTAGGGCTGCGCAGGCTGCAAGCCCTGGGTTTGGCGCTTCAGCCACTCGTCTACCACCGCCGGGCTGTTGATGGTCTTCAGCGCCTGGTAGGCCACTTCAGCCTCCGGGAAGCGCCGCCTTAAAAAATTCAGCCACTGCTTGGGCCGCCCTGCCTGGGCTTTGTTGTCGAGCCGGGTGGTGACGATGTGCCAGAAGTCGATCACCAGGGGCAGCAGTTGCGCCCAGGTCACGGCATCCGTGGCCGTGTTGTTGCTGGCTGCCTTGATCGCCAGCCCGAGCCCAGGGTCTACCACCGCGCCGCGCCCAATCATCAGCATGTCGCAGCCTGACACCTCGCGACAACGGCGCGCGTCGTCCACCGTCCATATTTCACCATTGGCCACGACAGGAATGTTGACAGCAGCACGAATGTCGGCAATGCGCTCCCAGTAGCCGGGGGGCCGATAGGCCTGGGCTTTGGTGCGGGCGTGCACCACCATCTCATCTGCGCCACCGCTGGCAATGGCCAGAGCGCATTCAACCGCGCGTGAATCGTCGAGGTAGCCGAGCCGCATTTTGGCCGACACCGGCATGTGCGCAGGCACGGCGCGGCGCACGGCGGTGACGATAGCGTGAATCGTTTCAGGCTCTTTGAGCAGCGCCGCACCGCCGCCGTGGCGGTTCACCACGTTGGCCGGGCAGCCGAAGTTCAGGTCGATGCCCGCCGGCCCCAGCCCGGCCAGCCGCCCGGCGTTTTCCGCCAGGCAGACCGGGTCGGAGCCGAGCAGCTGGGCGCGCACTGGCACGCCAGCCAGGGTACGGCCGCCGCTCAGCAGCTCGGGCACGATGCGCGTGAACACGCGCTCGGGCAGCAGCTGGTCGGTGATGCGGATGAACTCGGACACGCAGCGGTCGATGCCGCCTACCCGCGTCAGGACATCGCGCAGCACGAAGTCCAGCAGCCCTTCCATGGGCGCGAGCAAGATGGTCATGGGTGCGCCGGCGGGCAAATCAGCAGATCAGGCCGCACCCAGCCGCCAGAGCGACGTGACCTCGGCGGCGCGCGCCTTGTGCAGCGGGTTGCTGGCGTCGGCGGCTTTCGGATGGTCGGGCTTGGCGTCGATGCGGCCGAGCACTTTCAGGCCGCTGGCCTTGATGGCGTCGAGCAGATCGGCGCGCGTGCGCAGGCCCAGCTTTTCGGCGAAATTGGACAAGATCAGCCAGCCTTCGCCGCCGGGCGCCAGGTGCGCTGCCAAGCCGGCCAGAAAACCCAGCAGCATACGGCTGCCTTCGTCGTACACCGCGCCTTCAAGCGGCGAGCCGGGGCGGGCCGGCAGCCACGGCGGGTTGCAGACGATGACCGAGGCCAGCCCTTCGGGGTACAGGTCGGCCTGCATCACCTTGACCGGGTTGGGCAGGCGCAGGCGGTAAATATTTTCCCGGGCGCATTCCAGGGCGCGCGGGTCCAGGTCGGTGGCCACGACCTGGTCAACCTCCGGGCGCAGCGCCAGCACCGCCGACAGCACGCCGGTGCCGGTGCCGATGTCGAAGGCCACGAACTTGGTGCCCGGGCTGGCGGGCAGGGGGGCATTGGCCACCAGGTCGACATACTCGCCGCGCACCGGCGAAAACACGCCGTAGTGCGGGTGGATGCGGTTGTTCGGCGCCTTGCCCAGGGCCGCGATCTCCACCCCTTTTTTGCGCCACTCGTGCGCGCTGATCACGCCCATCAGCTCGCGCAGCGACGCCACGCCGGGCTGCGCGCCCTCGCCGGCCGGCCCCCAGGCTTCGGTGCAGGCCTGTTTGGCGTCCGGCGCGCGGCGCAGGCCGATGCCGTAGTCGGCGCCAAACTCGATCAGCACCATGCCCAGTACCCGGGCACGCTGCGACTGGGCCTGGCGGTGCAGGTGAAAGTCCTGGCCGGCCGGCACGCCGGACAGGGCGTTGTC
>JACMQR010000146.1 GCA_014376885.1 Polaromonas sp. | reverse complement strand
GATGGTGGTGCTGCCGTTCAGGATGTGGTCGCCGGAAAACAGCAGGCCGTCCTCGACCAGCACCAGGCAGACATGGTTGGCCGCATGGCCGGGCGTGAAAATAACAGCCAAAGTGTGCTGTTGTGCTTGATGGCTAAGCCTGAGCAGCTCCTGATTAAATAGCGCACGGTCGGGTGTGAACTGCGAGTCGGCGCGCGCTGTGGCGGCGGACGGCAGGCCCAGCACCGGCGGACGCCGGGCGCACAGCGCCTGCAGCGGCCGGGCACCGGGCGAATGGTCGGGATGCGAATGGGTGCAGACAATCGCCTGGATGCGCCCGCCGGTGGCCTCGAACAGCCGCCCGATGTGGCCGGCATCGTCCGGCCCCGGGTCGATGACGATGTAGCCGGTGTCCGCCGTGCCCACGAGGTAGCTGTTGGTGCCCGGCCCGGTCATGACGCCCGGGTTCGGCGCGGTCAGGCGCAGGACGTTTTTCAAGAGCGCCACCGGCCGCTCGCACTGCCAGTCGAGCGCATGCACCCGCTGGCCGTCCGGGCTGGTCAGCGCCAGCTCGCCGTAGGGCGCATCCCGCTCCATGTAGCGCGCATCCTGGCCGCCCAGCAGGCCGGCGCGCGGACAGGAAATCCACAGCGGCTGCCCGTGCGCGCAGGCCGCCAGCACCGCCGCCACGCTGGCGTAATGCTGCAGCCGCTCCAGCGTGCGCAGGGTCGGAAAGATCATGAAAAAAGTCCCGGCTGCATGCCGCGCCAGCGCCTCGGCGGGGCGCACCCAGGCGGGCTCGAATTGCTCGACCTCATCGGCCACCGGCGTCTGGCTGTCTGGCATGCGGGCCACCAGAAACGGCACGTCGAAGCGGCGCGGCAGGTCGCGGTCGGTGACCCAGTGGGCCAGCGTGAACACCTCCGCTCCGGCCAGCGTCAAGCCGCGCGCCTGGCATTGCGCGGCAAACGGCGCCTGGCGGTCCAGGGCGGCAATGTCGCCGTCGGTGGCCGGCCGGCCGTCGGCATGGCGCGCCAGCAGCACGCCGAGTTCCTCAAAACTTTCGCGGATGGCGGCGATTGCCTGCGTCAGCTGCAGCGCGCTCTGGCCGGGCCGCCGGCTGGACTGCACCAGCGCCAGCGCATCGGCCGGATCGATGCCGCCGCCGGGGAACACATGGGCGCCGGGCGCAAAGCTGGCCGCCATCGAGCGCCGGGTCATCAGCACCTCGATGCCGCCCTCGGTGTCGCGCAGCAGCAACAGCGTGGCGGCGGGCCGGGTGGGCGCGGGTTCCCGCTGGGGATAGAGGAGCTGGGTGGGTCTGACCATGGGCAATTATGGCGTCGGGCGCTGGGTTTTGCGGCGCCCTGGCAGGTTGGCGCCATGCGCTGACGTGCCCAACACAGATAATCGCCTGCATGCGAATCCGATTTACCAAGATGCAGGGCGCGGGCAACGATTTCGTGGTGCTTGACGAAACCCGCGGCCCGCTGGGCTTGACCACCGCGCACTACCGCTTTCTGGCCGACCGCCACTTCGGCGTCGGCGCCGACCAGATCCTGACGGTGCGGCCGTCGCCGGGGGAAGGCATCGACTTCGAGTACGTGATCCACAACGCCGACGGCGGCGAGGTCGAGCAGTGCGGCAACGGCGCGCGCTGCTTTTTGCGGTTTGTGCGCGAGCAGGGCCTGACCACCCAGGACGTGGTCCGGGTCAAGACGCTGGGCGGCGTGATCGAGCCGCGCCTGCAGCCCGACGGCCGGGTGACAGTCAACATGGGCGCGCCGGTGTTCGCGCTGGCGGTCATTCCGTTTGATCCGGCCGGTTTGACGCCCGAAGCCACCGGTTTATGGCAGAAATGGCCTTTGGTGCTTGATTTGCCTGGCCAGAAAGCTCCTGTTTTAATAGCAGTTTTGTCCATGGGCAACCCGCATGCGGTGCAGCTGGTCGGCGACGTGGACAGCGCTCCGGTGGCGCAGGCCGGCCCGCTGATCGAGCGCCATGCGGCGTTCCCGAAGCGCGTCAACGCCGGCTTCATGCAGGTCGTCAGCCGGCGCCAGGTCCGCCTGCGGGTGCATGAGCGCGGCGCCGGCGAAACCCTGGCCTGCGGCACCGGCGCCTGCGCGGCGGTGGTGGCGGGCATCCGGCTCGGGCTGCTCGACCCCCGGGTCGAGGTGCTGACGCGCGGCGGGCCGCTGACCATCGAATGGTCGGGCAGGCTGGACGCGCCGGTGCTGCTGACCGGGCCGGCGACCACCGTGTACACCGCTGAAATCGACATTCCCGATGGACCCTGGCCCGCCGCCCTGATGCCGGCTTGATAAAAATGGAGACAACGCTTCTATGAATTCCGTCCTGCAGTCGATCACCGAAGACGGCATTGCCGACTTTCTGGCCAGCACGCCCGAATTTTTCGAGCGCCATGCCGAGCTGCTTGCCTCGGTGCAGCTGTCCAGCGGCTATGGTGGCCGCGCCATCAGCCTGCAAGAGCGCCAGGCACGGCTGCTGCGGGACAAAATCCAGAGCCTTGAAAATCGGCTGGCCGAGCTGATCTGCCACGGCCAGGACAACCTGGTGATGGCCGCCACGCTGCTGTCCTGGACGCGCCGCCTGCTGCAAACGGCCCAGGCGCGCGAGCTGCCCGGCGCGATCGTGCAGGGACTGGCCAGCGATTTTCAGGTGCCGCAGGCGGCCCTGCGGCTCTGGAATGTGGACGAAGCCTATGCCGGCGAAGACTTTGCCGCCCCGGTCAGCGACGACATCCGCGCCTTCACCGCCGCCTTGCGCGCGCCGTATTGCGGCGCCAACGCCGGCTTTGAAGCCGCCGGCTGGCTGGCGCAACCGGCCGCGGCGCAGTCGCTGGCGCTGGTTGCGCTGCGCGCCGGCCCGAACGCGCCGGTGTCGGGCCTCCTGGTGCTGGCCTCGCCCGATGCCCAGCGCTTTCACAGCGGCATGGGCACCGAATTTCTCGACCGCCTGGGCGAGCTGGCCGGCGCCGCGCTGTCGCGCCTGACGCGGCCACAGCACGCTGAAGCGCACTGATGCCAGCCTTGCCGGCCGCCCGGAGCGCCCCGCCTGAGGGCATCGACCCGCTGGTCGGGCGTTACCTGGACCATGTCCGGTTCGAAAAGCGCCTGGCCGCCCGCACCGTCGAGCTGTACACCGCCGACCTGCAAAAGCTGCAGGCCCAGGCGCGCCAGGCCGGCGTCGGGCTGACCGATGTCACGCACCTTCACCTGCGCCGCTGGGTGGCCCAGATGCACAGCGCCGGGCGCAGCGGCCGCGGCATCGCCTTGATCTTGTCCGGCTGGCGCGGCTTTTACACCTGGCTGGGCAAGGAAGGCCTGGTGCCGGGAAACCCGGTGCAGGATGTGCGCTCGCCGAAATCGCCCAAGCCGCTGCCCAAGGCGCTGAGCGTCGACGAGGCGGTGCAGCTGGCCGGCTTTGCGGCCCCAGCCGGCGCAGCCGATCCGTTTCTCGAAGCGCGCGATCAGTGCATCACCGAGCTGCTGTATGGCTGCGGCCTGCGCATCGGTGAGCTGGTCGGCCTCGATGTGCAGGCTAGCAGCCGGGCGCGCGGCTGGATCGACGCGCAAAGCGGCGACGCCCATGTGCTGGGCAAGGGCGAAAAGCGGCGCAGCGTGCCGGTGGGCAGCGCGGCGCTCAAGGCGCTTGACCGCTGGCTGGCGGTACGCGGTACTGGCCCGGCGCCCGGCGCTAACGGCAGCGCGGCCCTGTTCATCAGCCAGCACGGCAGCCGCCTGACGCCGCAGCACATCCGCGTGCGCCTGAAGCAGCGCTCTCAGCAGGCCGGACTGGCCACGCCGGTGCATCCGCACATGCTGCGCCATTCATTTGCCAGCCATGTGCTGCAGTCCAGCGGCGACCTGCGGGCGGTGCAGGAGCTGCTCGGCCATGCCAGCATCACCACCACCCAGGTCTACACCCGGCTCGATTTCCAGCACCTGGCCAGGATTTACGATGCGGCCCATCCCCGGGCAATTTCCAACGGCGCCGGCGACAAGGCGCCAGCGCCGCCGCCGGTGGGCGGGCCCGACGGCCGCCCGAAGTAGCCCGGCGGGCTGCCGCGACAATGGCGGCATGAACACCATCCGACTCAAAGAAGGCAAGGAACGCTCCTTGCTGCGCCGCCATCCCTGGGTTTTCAGCGGCGCCATTGCCAGCGGCGACGGCGCGGCTGGCGAAACCGTGCGCATCGAAAGCCATGCCGGCCTATTCCTTGGCTGGGCCGCCTTCAGCCCGACATCCAAGATCCGCGCCCGGGTCTGGAGCTTTCACGAGGCGCAACCGATAGACGCTTCGTTTTTCATAGCGAGAATTGACCGTTCAATAAGCGCAAGAAGTCGTTTTGACATAAAAAGCGACGGCCTGCGGCTGATCCACGGCGAATCCGACGGCTTGCCCGGCCTGGTCGTGGACCGCTATGGCGACACGCTGGTGGCGCAGTTTTCCAGCTGCGGCAGCGAGGCATGGAAGGCCGTCATTGCCCAGGCGCTGCTGGCGCAGACCGGCCTTACGCGCCTGTACGAACGCTCGGACGCCAGCGTAAGGACGCTCGAAGGCCTGCCAGAGGCGACGGGCTGGCTGGCGGGCTCGGGCGACACCGGCATCGTCATCGGCGAGCACGACTGGCGCCTGAGCCTGGATGTCGCCGAAGGCCACAAGACCGGCTTTTACCTCGACCAGCGCGACAGCCGGCAGAAGTTTTCTGCCTATGCGCGCCGGCTCGGCTTCAAGGACGTGCTGAACTGCTACTGCTACACCGGCGGCTTCACCGTGGCCGCGCTGGCCGGCGGCGCGGCGCATGTCACCTCGATCGACTCGTCCGGCCCGGCGATCGAGCGCGCCCGGGCCAACGTCGCGCTCAACGGCTTTGACGCCGGCCGCACCACGATGCTGGACGCCGACGTGAACGCCATGCTGCGCCAGTTCGTCAAGGACGGCCGGACCTTCGACGCCATCGTGCTCGACCCGCCCAAGTTCGCGCCGACCATCACCCATGCCGAGCGCGCCGCGCGTGCCTACAAGGACATCAACCGGCTGGCGCTGTCGCTGCTGGCGCCCGGCGGCGTGCTGTTCACCTACTCTTGCTCGGGCGGCATCAGCGCCGACCTGTTCCACAAGATCGTCGCCTCGGCCGGGCTGGATGCCGGTGTGGACGCCTTCATTGTCGAGCGCCTGGGCGGCGCGCCCGACCATCCGATGACGGTGGCCTTCCCGGAGGGCGAATACCTCAAGGGCCTGGTGCTGGTCAAACGGCCGGCGGACTAGCCATTTTTTAACCAGTCTGGCCCCTTGTGCAAGCGGTTCGGCCCCAGGCAGCTATATAAACAGTAGCAAACGGGCTTTGGCGCAGCGCCGGCTGCCAGGCTGACGCCGCCGCCGGCCGGCAGGGTCTTGAAGCGCTGGCTAAACTGCCCCACCTTACTTGCTAGCAGCCGCGCTGCCGGCAGCGCATTTTTTGTTGTTCTTGTTTTTTTAGGTCACCACCATGAGCTTGATTCCCGTCACCATCCTCACCGGCTTTCTTGGCTCGGGCAAAACCACGCTGCTCAAGCGCATCCTGACCGAGGCCCACGGCCAGAAGATCGCGGTGATTGAAAACGAGTTCGGCGAGGAAAACATCGACAACGAGATCCTGGTCAACGACACCCAGGAAAACATCATCCAGATGAACAACGGCTGCATCTGCTGCTCGATCCGCGAGGACCTGCGCGAGACGCTGCAACTGCTGGCCGCCAAAAAGCGCAAAGGCCTGCTGGACTTTGACCGCGTGGTGATCGAAACCACCGGCCTGGCCGACCCCGGCCCGGTGGCGCAGACTTTTTTCATGGACGAGGAAATCGCCGAGCAGTATTTGCTGGACTCGATCTTGACACTGGTCGATGCCAAGCATGCGCAGACCCAGCTCGACGACCGCCAGGAAGCGCGCCGGCAGATCGGCTTTGCCGACCAGATCTTCATCAGCAAGACCGACCTGGTTGCGCCCGAAGCGGTCGATGCGTTGAAGCACCGCATCCAGCAGATGAACCCGCGCGCGCCGCAAAAAGCCGTGCATTTCGGCGACGTGGCGATTGCCGAGGTGTTCGACCTGCGCGGCTTCAACCTCAATGCCAAGCTCGACATCGACCCGGATTTCCTCAAGGCCGACGCGCCGCATGACCATGATCACCACGACCATGCGCCCGGCGAGCCGTGCGACCATCCCTCGCATGCCGCGCCCCAGGCCGGCCAGGGCCACCATCACCACCATGACGACGATGTCAAAAGCTTCGTGTTCCGCTCGGACAAGCCTTTCAACCCGGCCAGGCTGGAGGACTTTCTGGGCGCCGTGGTCAACATCTACGGCCCGCGCATGCTGCGCTACAAGGGCGTGCTGAACATGGAAGGCACCGACCGCAAGGTGATTTTCCAGGGCGTGCACCAGCTCATGGGCAGCGACCTGGGCCCGGCCTGGGGGGAGGGCGAGGTGAAAACCAGCAAGATGGTGTTCATCGGCATCGACCTGCCAAAGGATATTTTTCTGCAAGGCCTGGAGCAGTGCCTGGTTTGAGGCAGACTGGCGCGCCGCAGCCCGAAAAATCCTGACGATTGAAAACGCCCATGCTGCTGCCAAAACCAATTTTCCCGGCATTCGCTGCCGCTTTCCCGGCGGCCCCCGGCGGGCCGCTACAATCGCGCGCCAAGCAAAATACCCGGATCTTCGAAACGGGAAGCCCGCCGGGCAAAAACCAGCCTGCACCCCAGGCAAAAAGCGGTTCGGGACATCACCCCAAGCCGATTTTCAGAGGAGAGACCCAGTGAGCACCCCAGAAAAGAAAACCAAAATGCCAGCACCCGCCACACCAGTCAAGGCAGCTGCCAGCGTCGCTGCCAAGCCGGCTGCGAAGGTGGTCAGAGTGGTCAAGGTCGTTTCCACGGCGCCGGCTGCAGCGCCGGTGCGCATGGACTCCGCGCCCCTCAAGCCCGGCCGCAGAAGCTCGGCCCGAACGGCCATTCAGACGCCGGCGCCCTTGCCCATGCTGCCCACCCATTCGCCCGATGCTGCCAAGGCCAGCTACTCGACCATGACCGAGCGGGTGATTGCCCCGCCGGTGCATGCGGCGGCGCCAAAAGACCCCAAGCTGGCCGACAACTGGAAAACCAAGCCGGCCAACCAGCTGACCGACCAGGAAATCAAGGCCATGCCGGACGCCGAGTACATGAACGATGCCCAGCTGTCGTTTTTTCGCCACCGGCTGTCGGTCCTCAAGCAGGAAATTCACAACAGCGCCGGCCAGACCACCGAGCACCTGCGCGAGGACGCCGCCATCGTGCCCGACCCGGCCGACCGGGCGACGATCGAGGAAGAGCATGCGCTGGAGCTGCGAACCCGCGACCGGGAGCGCAAGCTGCTCAAGAAAATCGAGCAGTCGATTGCCCGCATCGACTCGGGCGACTATGGCTACTGCGACGAAACCGGTGAAGCCATCGGAGTCGGCCGGCTGATTGCCCGGCCCACCGCCAATTTGTCGCTCGAAGCCCAGCAACGGCGCGAGCTCAAGCAAAAAATGTTCGGCGACTGACTCGGTCGGTTCAGCCAACGCTTTGACTGTTCACCATGTCCAAAGACGATACCGCCCCGGGTTTGTTGTCCAAGCTGGTGAAGTTTGTCCGCAACCCGGCCACCAACTGGACCGAGCTTGACAGCATCAGCGGCAACAAGGACGACTTGGTCGGCAAGCAGCTCCTCAACGAAATGATCGAACGCAAGCGGCGCAACGACTTCGTGCGCAAAAGGGAGTTCGACATGCTGCGAAAGTTGCGCAAGCTCGAAGTGCTGGCCGATGCCGCGCCGGGCCTGGGCGGCCAGCCGTCATTTTTTCAAAGCAGCTTGACATCCCATATCGACGACCGTGCGACCACGCTGCGAAAGATCGACGAGATCGAAGCGCAAATGTCGATGCAGTGGTGGAAAACCAATCACCCCGCGGCCTCCGGGCTCCAGGCTGAACCGGCTGCCCCGGACAGGGCCCTGTCGCCGGCAAGGCAACGCCCTGAACCCGCTGAAAGCCGCATGCCTGCCGTTTACGAACCGACGCAACCCGCAGGGACGGCAGACGGTTTTTCACCGCCACTGCCCCGGGAGTCTTCGGTTGTGGCAAACCGGCTCGGGGCGGAGCAGGCGCAAGACGGCATGGCGTTTGACCTGGGGGCCCTGGTCAGCCCCGAGCCGGTGCCAGACCTGATGCGCGAGTCCGCCGTGCATGATGCCGAGCTCGAGGAGGCGGCCATCCTGTTCGCCAATGGGGACGATGCGGGCGCCGAGGCCGGGCTGCTGGATTGCCTGGGGCCTGACGGCTCCAGGGCCGACCATGTCTACACCTGGCTGACCTTGTTCGACCTGTACCGCGCCACCGGCGATCAGTCCAAGTTCGAGATTGCCGCCGTCGACTTCGCGCAGCGCTTTGACCGCTCGGCGCCGCAGTGGTTTTCACTGCCCCACATGGTCAAGGCAATGGCCCCGCCGGCCGAGCCAGCGCGCCAGGATCGGGTGGCCGCCGACTGGATTTGTCCGTCGGTGCTGAGTGTGCAGTCGGTCGGCGCCCTGAACCTGGCCGTTGCCCGCTCGGCCATGCCGTGGCGCCTGGACTGGAGCCATCTCAAGACGATTGAAGCGGGCGCTCTCGCGCCGTTGGGCAAGATTTTTACCGGGTGGGCAAGCCAGCCGGTGCAACTGCGTTTCCTGGGCGATGCGCAGCTGCAGCAGGTGTTGCTCGACGCCACCCCTTCAAACGACACAGCGACTGACCCCCGGTGGTGGCAGCTGCGCATGGAAATGTTGCGCATCATCCATCGGCCGGACGATTTTGAGCTCACCGCGCTCGACTTTTGCGTCACCTTCGAGGTGTCGCCACCCGCCTGGGAAGTGGCGCGCTGCGACTACAGGTCACTCGACGACTATGGCGACGCGATGGGCCGGGCGACGATCATCGGCGAGCCGGTCAGCGAAACGGTCTATTCCAGCCTGATGGAGCTGGATGGCGAATCCATGCTGGACTTCTCTCTGGGCAATGCGGTCCAGTTTTCGTCGGTCGAGCTTTCAGGCCAGATCCAGGGCGATGCCGTAGGGGTCATGGAAAGGCTCGATGCCAGCCTCACGGGTGCCGGCAGGATGCAGATTTCGTGCGCCAAGCTGGCCCGGGTCGACTTTTCTGCCGCCGGCATGCTGCTTAACTGGGTATCGGCGCGCCAGGCGGAGCACCGGGTTGTCGAATTCTCCGAAGTCAACCGCCTGGTGGCCGCCTTTTTCAATGTGATCGGCATTGGCGAGCACGCCAAGGTGACGGCTCGCAAGGACTGAGCGCCTCGGCAGCAGTGGGCCGAATGCGCAAGGCATCTGCGGCCCTCAAACCGGGCCGTTGGGGCTGCTCTATCGTGCCAGGTCAGCCCAGTGGCCAGTGGCCGCTCCAGGCTCGCTGCGGGCAGCCCAAAAGGGTCTTGTACCCAGGATCGCCTGAAAAAATTGTTTTTAATTTATTTCAAAAAAAACATCTTGTATTGAATTCGGACGCTGTAAACGTTCTTTGTTGCATCCGCGCATGCCGCGCCGACTTTTAAAAAGCGCTTTTCAGCTGCCCGCCCGGCCACTGGCGCCCACGCCGTGCAAAGCCTTTGTCTGGTATTCCCTGTGCTATATTTTTGCTAGCTTTGGAGGCAGGACCCTCAAGGCCTGTCAAAAATTTCCCGGGATCTGCCGGAGGGGCTTCAGGCGCGTGTCCGGCCGACAACAGGGCTCGATCAGGAAATGCGGACACACGGCTACCCAGGGCGCTTTCAGGGCGATGTTGCTGCCGGCCCGACCTTGCTCATGTTTAACTTTCATTGTGCACGCCAAGTCATTCATAAAAAACAACATTCGTTGATTTTCCTGCATTTATTTATCGCTCTAAGTGATTGATTTCATTGAAATAATTTGTGTCCGTTTCCGGGCTGGACGATGGTTCCCTGATACAGTGGGAAAATGTGCAGTTTGGTGGTGAAATGTGTAGGCTAGCGGCTTAAAAGAATGTTACAAGGTGCGTCGTTTCTTGCTTTGGATGCCAAAGGTCGGCTGTCCATGCCTGCCCGGCATCGCGACACCTTGGGCGCAGATTGCTGCGGCCGGTTCACCCTGACCAAGCACCCCCATGGCTGCCTGATGATTTTTCCGTTGAGCGAATGGGAAAAATTCCGCGAGCGGATTGCCTGCCTGCCCATGCAGGCGCAGTGGTGGAAACGGATTTTCCTCGGCAATGCGATGGAGGTCGAAATGGATGCGACCGGCCGCGTCCTGGTGTCGCCCGAGCTGCGCAAGGCCGCCGGAATCAGCAAGGACGCCGTGTTGCTGGGCATGGGCAATTACTTTGAACTCTGGGATGCCGGCAGCTACGCAGCGCAGGAAGCGGAGCAGATGAAGGGCGAGATGCCCGATGTTTTCAAAGACTTCTCTTTTTGAAAGTAGATGGTGAACGGCACATGGATACACCGCACCGTCCTGTTGAACGAAGCCATCACGGCGCTTCAGGTCAACCCGGACGGACATTACATCGACGCGACATTCGGGCGCGGCGGACATTCACGACTGCTGCTGTCCCGGCTGTCGGCGCTTGGGCATCTCACGGCCTTTGACAAGGACCTCGACGCGATTGCCGAAGCGCAGTCCATCAACGACCCGCGGTTTTCCATCCGCCACCAGGGTTTTGCGCATCTGCAAGACCTGCCCGAAGCGGGCATTGCCGGCATCTTGATGGACCTGGGCGTGAGCTCGCCCCAGATTGACAATCCCGGGCGCGGCTTTTCCTTTCGCAACGACGGTCCTCTGGACATGCGCATGGACACCACCCGCGGCCAAAGCGTGGCCGAGTGGCTGCAGGACGCCTCGGTCGAATCCATGACCGAGGTCATCCGCGACTATGGCGAAGAGCGTTTTGCCGGCTTGGTGGCCAAGGCAATTGACCGGTATCGCCAGGCGCATGGTTTTCTTCAGACCACCGCCGAACTGGCCGGCGTGGTGGCCGGCGCGGTCAAGACCCGCGAACCCGGCAAGGACCCGGCGACCCGCACCTTTCAGGCGCTGCGGATCTTCATCAACGCCGAACTGCAAGAGCTCGAGCAGGCGCTGCAGGCTTCGCTGAAGGTGTTGCAGCCTGGCGGCCGCCTGGTGGTCATCAGCTTTCACTCGCTTGAAGACCGCATCGTCAAACAGTTCATGGCGGCCCATTCACGCGAGGAGTATGACCGGCGGGCACCGTTCGCCGCGCCCAAAGTCATGCAGCTCAGGGCGCTGGGCCGCACCAAGCCCAGCGAGGAGGAGGTTGCCGGCAATCCCCGCTCGCGCAGCGCCATGATGCGGGTTGCCGAGCGCACCGGGGAAGCCGCATGAACCATCCGGCGGCATGCCATGCCGGTGGGCGAAGCGTTTTTGCAGGCAGCTGCGAGGGCGCGCCATGGGCCGTCTGGACTTTGTGCTGCTGCTGGTCGTGCTGGCCAGCGCGCTGTATCTGGTGCACACCCAGTACGAGTCGCGCCGGCTGTATGTCGAGCTTGAAAAGGCTGCAGCGCAAAGCCGCAAGCTGGAGACCGAAGGCGAGCGGCTGCAGGTCGAAAAGCGCGCCGAGGCCACGCCCTTGAAGGTTGAAAAACTCGCCAGGGACCGCCTGCAGATGCGCACCACCACGCCGGCCGTCACCGAATATGTGCGCTACCGGGCTGCGGTTGCAGCACTGCCGGCCGGGCAGAAGGCGCAGCCATGAGCAGCAAAAGCGTTCTTTACACCTCCAGCCCGTTGCTGGCCAGCAAAACCCCGGTGTGGCGCAGCAAATTCATTGTCGCCATGATTGCCCTGGCATTTGCCGGCCTGGCGGCCAGGGCGGCCTACATCCAGGTGTATGCCAACGACTTTTTTCAGCGCCAAGGCCAGGTGCGGTTTGCCAGAACCCTGGAATTGCCCGCCAACCGGGGCCGTATCCTGGACCGCAATGGGCTGCTGCTGGCCTCCAGCGTTCCGGCGTCAAGCATCTGGGCCATTCCCGAAGATGTCACGGCCAGCCCGGACCAGTTAAACGAGCTGGCCCGGTTGCTCGAAATCCCGCTGGCGGAGCTGAACAAAAAGTTGGCCGACGAGGACAAGACCTTTGTCTGGGTCAAGCGCCAGATCGACGAGCCGGTGGCTCAAAAGATCAGCGCGCTCGGCATTCCCGGCATCTACCAGCGCAGGGAATACAAGCGCAAGTACCCGGAAGGCGAAACCATTGCGCACATCGTCGGCTTTACCAATGTGGAAGACAAGGGCCAGGAAGGCATCGAGCTGACCTTCAACCAGGCGCTTTCCGGCAAGGCCGGCTCGCGGCGCGTCATCAAGGACCGCCTGGGCCGGGTCGTCCAGGGCGTTGGCGAGCAGGTGCCCCCTGTCGATGGCCAGGACATCCAGCTCAGCGTGGACAGCAAGGTGCAGTTTTTCGCCTACCAAAAGCTGCGCGATGCGGTGATTGCCCGCAAGGCCAAGGCCGGCAGCGTCGTGGTGATCGACGCCGTCACCGGCGAGGTGCTGGCCTTGGCCAACTACCCCAGCTATGTGCCCGACAAGCGCCAGAACCTGACCGGCGAGCAGCTGCGCAACCGGGCCGTCACCGACACCTTCGAGCCCGGCTCGACGATGAAGCCGATCACCGTGGCCATGGCCCTGGAGGCCGGCCGCATCAAGCCGCAGACCCTGATCGACACCGGGCCCGGCCGCTTCAATATCGGCGGCTTCACCATCAGCGACACCCACAACTACGGCACGCTGACCGTCGAGGGCGTGATCCAGAAGTCGAGCAACGTCGGCGCGCTGAAGATTGCCCAGAAGATGACGCCCCACGAGATGTGGGACACCTATGTCGCCCTGGGCTATGGCCAAAAGCCGCAGATCGAGTTCCCTGGGGCGGTGTCAGGCCGGCTGCGGCCCTGGAAAACCTGGCGGCCGGTCGAGCAAGCCACGATGGCCTACGGCTACGGGCTGTCGGCGTCGCTGTTTCAGATGGCCCATTCCTACACCGCGTTTGCCCATGACGGAAAAGTCATTCCGGTGACCATGCTTAAAAACAGCGAGCCAGCGGTTGGCGTGAAGGTGTTTTCTCCCGACAATGCGCGCGCGGTGCGCCGCATGCTTCAGATGGCGGCAGCGCCGGGCGGCACCGGCCAGCTGGCCCAAACCGTCGGCTACTCGGTCGGCGGCAAGTCGGGAACAGCGCACAAGCAGGTCGGCAAAGGTTACGCCAGCAATAAATACCGTGCCTGGTTCACCGGCATGGCGCCGATCGAGTCGCCGCGCATCGTTGTCGGGGTGATGATCGACGAGCCCAGCGACGGCAAGTACTTTGGCGGCATTGTCGCCGCGCCGGTGTTCAGCGAAGTCGTTCAGCAAACATTGCGCATGATGGGCGTGCAGCCCGATGTGAGCGTCAAGCCGCAAATCATCACCCAGACGGTGGAGGAGTCGTTTTGAGCCTCCTGCAATTGCACACGCCCGTGCAGGCGGCCCGCTGGCTACACGAGCGGGTAACCGGCACGCTGTCGGCCGACAGCCGTACAACCGGCGCGGGTGACGGGTTTGTTGCGTGGCCTGGCCAGGCCAGCGATGGCCGCTGCCATGTCGCTGCCGTCCTGGCCGCCGGCGCGGCTGCCTGCCTGGTCGAGCACGGCGGCGTTCAGGCCTATGGCTTCAGCGGCGACCGCGTGGCGACCTATGCCGGGCTCAAGGCGGCAACCGGCTCCGTCGCCGCCGCTTATTTCGGCGCGCCTGCCGACAGTTTGCAGGTGGCGGCAGTCACTGGGACCAATGGCAAAACCTCCACTGCCTGGTGGCTGGCGCAGGCCTTGAGCCGGCTCGGCCGCCAATGCGGCATGGTCGGCACCCTGGGCATCGGCACGCCCGGCGCGCTGGTCGCCAATGGCCTGACCACGCCCGATCCGGTGCTGCTGCAGCAGCAGCTGCGGCGCTTTGTCGATGACGGGTTTTCAGCCTGCGTGCTGGAGGCCTCGTCGATTGGCCTGGAGGAGCGGCGTTTGGAAGGCACCCGCATCCAGCTGGCAATTTTCACCAACTTCACCCAGGACCATCTGGACTACCACGGGTCCATGGCGGCTTATTGGCAGGCTAAAAAAATGCTGTTCAGCTGGCCGGGCCTGCAAGCCTGCGTCATCAACCTGGACGACGCCAAGGGGCGGGAACTGAACGCCGCGCTGGCTGACACGGCCCTGGACATCTGGACAGTTTCAGCCACCGGTCCGGCCCGGCTCGCGGCCGAAGCGGTTTGCCAGGGCGCCCGCGGGCTGAGCTTCGAGGTGCTGGAAGGCGCCGAGCGCCAGGCCCTGGCAACTTCCATG
The DNA here is from genome assembly GCA_014376885.1 of Polaromonas sp. Lineage (GTDB taxonomy): Bacteria > Pseudomonadota > Gammaproteobacteria > Burkholderiales > Burkholderiaceae_C > Polaromonas. The sequence goes on along the minus strand of JACMQR010000146.1, from coordinate 2,120 downwards.
GTCGGGCTGTACAACGTGTCCAATTTGCTCGGTGTGATCGCCAGCCTGCGGGCCTTGGGCGTGCCGCTGGCCGATGCGGTGGCCGCCTGCACCGACCTGTCGCCGGTGCCCGGGCGCACCGAAACCCTGAACACAGCCGGCTTGCCGATGGTGGTGATCGATTACGCCCACACGCCCGATGCCCTGGAAAAAGTGCTGACCGCTTTGCAGCCGGTGGCGCAGGGCCGGGGCGGCCGGCTGTGGTGCGTTTTCGGTTGCGGCGGTGGCCGCGATGCCAGCAAGCGACCACAGATGGCGGCCATTGCGCAGGCACATGCCGACCAGCTGGTGCTGACCAGCGACAACCCGCGCAGCGAAGACCCGCTGGCCATTCTGGCGCAAATGCGCCACGGCCTGGCCCGGCCGCAAGCCGTTTACCTGCAGCCCGACCGCCGGGCTGCGATTGCCTACGCGTTGGAGGCCTGCCAGCCGCAGGACGTTGTCCTGCTGGCCGGAAAAGGGCATGAAAACTATCAGGAAATCCAGGGGGTGAAGCTGCCGTTTTCCGACCGGGCGCAGGCGCAGGCTATCTTGAATAACCTGGCCGCCGTAGTCCAGGCAAAGGTGGCCCCATGCTGAACCTTGATACCCTCATGGCCTGGTTGCCGGCTGGCCAGCAGGTCGGCGATGGCCGCACCGTTGCCCTTCGGGTGCATACCGACACACGCAGCCTGCAGCCCGGCGACCTGTTTGTGGCGCTCAAGGGCGAGCATTTCGACGCGCATGAATTCTTGCCTAAAGCCCGGGCAGCCGGCGCCGTCGCAGCCATCGCGCAGCACAGCCTGGCAAAGGCAGGATTTGCCGGTGTCGAAGTGGCCGACACCCGGCTGGCGCTCGGCCAGATCGCCGCCGGCTGGCGTTCGCAATTCAGCCTGCCGCTGATCGCCGTCACCGGCAGCAATGGAAAAACCACCGTCACCCAGATGATTGCCGCGATTTTGCGCTCCTGGAAGCAGGACGCGGCCTTTGCGACCGAAGGCAATCTCAACAATGACATTGGCGTGCCGCTGACATTGCTGCGCCTGCGCGCCCTGCATGAAGTCGGCGTGATCGAGCTCGGAATGAACCATCCCGGCGAAATTTCCTACCTGGCCAGCCTGGTTCGGCCGGCCGTGGCCCTGGTCAACAATGCCCAGCGCGAGCATCTTGAATTCATGGGCACGGTCGACGCGGTGGCCCGGGAAAACGGCGCGGTGCTGGCGTCCCTGAGCGCCGACGCCGTGGCGGTGTTCCCTGCAGACGATGCCCATACGGCCCTTTGGTGGAACTTGGCCGGTACCCGCCCGGTGCTGACTTTTTCGCTGGCGGGCCCGGCCGATGTCACGGCCGATGCGCGCTGGCACGCCGGCGCCTGGCAGGTTTGTGCCCACACACCCTCGGGCGCGCTGGCGTTCGCGCTGCATGTCGCCGGCCTGCACAACGTGAAAAATGCACTGGCAGCCACCGCCTGCGCCCTGGCGGCCGGCGTACCTTTGGACTTCATTGCCAGTGGCCTGTCGGCCTTTGTGCCGGTCAAGGGCCGGTCCGGCGCGCTGTCGGTGCTGCTTCAGGGGCGCCGGCTGACGGTGATCGATGACACCTACAACGCCAACCCGGACTCCATGCAGGCGGCCATCGAGGTGCTGGCCGGGTTGCCCGGGCCGCGCCTGCTGGTCATGGGCGACATGGGCGAAGTCGGCAGCCAGGGGCCGCAGTTTCACGCGGAAGCCGGCCGCCAGGCGCGGGCGCTTGGGATTGACAAGCTGTTTACCCTGGGCGAGCAGGCGCAGGTGGCGAGCGCTGGGTTTGGCAACGGACAGCATTTCAGCAGCATGGCCGAGCTGATCGCCGCCGTGGCCAGCGAGTTGCCGCAGGTCGCCAGCCTGTTGGTCAAAGGTTCGCGCTTCATGAAGATGGAACGCGTGGTTCAGGCGGTGGTGGCGGCTGGCGACAATTTGAAAATAGAAGAAAAGAAAGCGCCCCATGCTGCTTAGCCTGGCCCAGTGGCTCCAGACCCTTTCGCCCGATCTGGGATTCCTGCGGGTGTTCCAGTACCTGACGCTGCGCGCTGTCATGGCCGCGCTCACCGCGCTGCTGATCGG
>JACMQR010000145.1 GCA_014376885.1 Polaromonas sp. | reverse complement strand
GTCGTGGCGGCCGGTGCGCCAGTGCTGCGGATTGCCGCTGACGGGGTGCGCGATGTGGTGTTTTCGGTGCCCGAGGACAAGGTGGCCGCGATCAAGGTCGGCATGCCGGTGGCCGTCAGAGTCTGGGCAGGCAACGCCGACCTGCAGGGCACGGTGCGCGAGGTCGCCGCCAGCAGCGACCCGGTCACCCGCACCTACCTGGTCAAGGTGTCGCTGGCCGGCAAGGCGCCGCCGCTGGGCGCGACGGTGTATGTCACGGTGGACGGTGACGCGGCCGGCGCCCTGCCGATCATCAAGCTGCCGACCAGCGCCCTGCGCCGGGACGGCCAGGCCACCACCGTGTGGGTGCTCGACGAGGCCGGCATGACGGTGCGGCCGCAGGTGATCGAGGTGGCCACGGCCGACGGCAACGAGGTGGTGGTGGCCTCGGGCCTGGCACCCGGCATGCGGGTGGTCAGCGCCGGCGTGCATGTGCTGTCGCCCGGCCAAAAAGTCAGCATTTATCAGTCAAATATGCCTAATGTGCAGGCGGGGCAAGCGCCAATAGCTCCTGATTCAGTAGCAGGGCAGGCCCGGGTGCCACCTGCCGCTTCGGCGTCCGGCGCGAAGTGAGGCGGCCATGACACGCCCCACACTGGACCAGACCGCCGCGCCGCCCAGCGCGCCTTCGGAGCGTTTTAACCTGTCGCGCTGGGCGCTGGAGCATGCGGCGCTGACCCGTTACCTGATGCTGGTGCTCATGGTGCTGGGTTTTTCGGCCTACTTTCAGCTCGGGCAGGACGAAGACCCGCCGTTCACCTTTCGCGCCATGGTGGTGCGCACCACCTGGCCGGGCGCCACCGCCCAGCAGGTCGCCGAGCAGGTCACCGACAAGCTCGAGCGCGCCCTGCAGGAAGCGCCCTATGCCGACCGCATCCGCAGCTACTCCAAACCCGGCGAGTCGCAGATCATCTTCCAGATCAAGGATTCGTCCCGGGCCAGCGAGGTGCCCAATGTCTGGTATTCGGTGCGCAAGAAAATCGGCGACATGCGCGGCACGCTGCCGGCCGGCGTGCAGGGGCCGTTTTTCAACGACGAATTCGGCGATGTCTATGGTGTGATCTATGCGCTTGAATCGGATGGTTTCAGCTATGCCGAGTTGAAGGTGCTTGCTGACGATGTGCGCCAGCAATTGCTGCGCGTGCCCAATGTCAGCAAGGTCGAGCTGTTCGGCGCGCAGGATGAAAAGGTGTTCATCGAGGTCTCGCAAAAGCGCCTAGCCACGCTCGGGCTGGACCTGGGCCAGGTGCTGGCGCAGCTCGGCCAGCAAAACGCCATCGAGTCGGCCGGGAGTGTGCAAACGCCGTTCGATGTGGTGCAGGTGCGGGTGGCCGGCCCGTTCGAGGCGATAGAGCAGCTGCGCGCCATGCCGATCCGGGGCAGCTCGGGCAGCCAGATCCGGCTCGGCGACATTGCCGAGATCCGGCGCGGCTATGCCGACCCGCCGGTCGTCAAGGTGCACCACCAGGGCAAGGAGGTGATTGCGCTGGGCGTGGCCATGATCAAGGGCGGCGACATCATCGGTCTGGGCAAGTCGCTGGAAAAGCTCGTCGCCAGCGTGGCGCGCAGCCTGCCGGCCGGCGTCAAGCTGGTGCAGATGCAGGACCAGCCCAGGGCGGTGGCCAGCTCGGTCAACGAGTTCGTCGGCGTGCTGATCGAGGCGGTGCTGATCGTGCTGGCAGTCAGCTTCATCAGCCTGGGCCTGCACCAGCGGCCGCATGCGGGGCCGGGGCGGCTGCCGCTTTACAAGCGCTACTACATCGACATGCGGCCCGGCCTGGTCGTGGGCATCACCATCCCGCTGGTGCTCAGCCTGACCTTTCTGGCGATGTGGTACCTGGGCATCGGCCTGCACAAGATTTCGCTCGGCTCGCTGATCATTGCGCTTGGCCTGCTGGTGGACGACGCCATCATTGCGGTCGAGATGATGGTGCGCAAGATGGAGGAGGGCTACGACAAGGTGCGCGCCGCCACCTTCGCCTACGAGATCACCGCCATGCCGATGCTCACCGGCACCTTGATCACCGCCGCCGGGTTTTTGCCGATCGGCCTGGCCAAATCGGTGACCGGCGAATACACCTATGCGATTTTCGCCGTCACGGTGATCGCGCTGGTGCTCAGCTGGATCGTCTCGGTGTACTTCGTGCCCTACCTGGGCACTTTGCTGCTCAAGCCGCAGCCAGGGCATGCGCAGCAGGTCGGCAGCGGCCAGGACAGCCCGCACGAAATGTTCAACACGCCGTTCTACAACACCTTTCGGCGCACCGTGAGCTGGTGCGTGGAGCATCGCTGGCTGACGATTGGCGCGACGGTGCTGATTTTTGCGCTGGGGATTGTCGGCATGGGCCGGGTACAGCAGCAGTTTTTCCCCGATTCGAGCCGGCCCGAGATCGTGGTCGATATCTGGTTTCCTGAAGGCACCTCGTTTGCCGCCAATGAAGCGACTGCCCGGCGCGTCGAGCAGCGTCTGATGCAGGAGGCCGGCGTGGCATCGGTCAGCACCTGGATCGGCTCGGGCGTGCCGCGGTTTTACCTGCCGATGGACCAGGTTTTTCCGCAAACCAACGTGTCGCAATTGATTGTGCTGCCCAAGGACCTGAAAGTGCGCGAAGCGCTGCGCATCAAGCTGCCGGCGCTGCTGGCCACTGAATTCCCGGAAGTGCGCGGACGCATCAAGCTGCTGCCCAACGGGCCGCCGGTGCCTTATCCGGTGCAGTTCCGCGTCGTCGGCGCCGACCCGCTGGTGCTGCGCGAGCGCGCCGACGAGGTCAAGGCGCTGATGCGCGGCAACGCCAGCCTGCGCGGCGTCAACGACAACTGGAATGAATCGGTCAAGACGATTCGCCTGGAGGTCGACCAGTCCAAGGCGCGCGCGCTCGGCGTGAGCAGCCAGTCGATCGCGCAGGCATCGCGCACGCTGCTCAGCGGCTCTGCGGTGGGCCAGTTCCGGGAAGGCGACAAGCTGATCGACATCGTGCTGCGCCAGCCGGCCAACGAGCGCAACGCGATCACCGACATCGGCAACGCCTACCTGCCAACCGCATCCGGCCAGTCGATTCCGCTGACCCAGGTGGCCAAGCCGGTGTTTGCCTGGGAGCCGGGCGTGATGTGGCGCGAAAACCGTGACTACGCCATCACCGTGCAGGGCGACATTGCCGAAGGCCTGCAGGGCGCGACCGTGACCGGTCAATTGCAGCCCCAGCTCAAGGAGCTTGAGTCAAACTGGCAAAAAAATGGCCTGACCGGCTATCGCATCCAAGTGGCCGGCGCGGTGGAGGAAAGCTCCAAGGGGTCGGCTTCAATTGCCGCCGGCATCCCGGTCATGCTGTTTTTGACCTTCACGCTGCTCATGCTCCAGCTGCACAGCTTTAGCCGGGCGATGCTGGTGTTTCTGACCGGGCCGCTTGGCATTGCCGGCGTGGCCGGGGCCTTGATCCTGCTGGACCGGCCGTTCGGTTTCGTCGCCCTGCTCGGCGTGATTGCGCTGATGGGCATGATCCAGCGCAATTCGGTCATCCTGATCGACCAGATCGAGCAGGACCGGGCCCAGGGCATTCCGGCCTGGGACGCGATTGTCGAGTCCGCCGTGCGCCGCCTGCGCCCCATCGTACTGACCGCCGCCGCTGCCGTGCTGGCGATGATTCCGCTGTCGCGCAGCGTGTTCTGGGGGCCGATGGCCGTGGCCATCATGGGCGGGCTGGCGGTGGCCACGGTGCTCACCCTGCTGGCTTTGCCGGCGATGTATGCCGCCTGGTTCCGCGTCCGGCGAGAGGGCGGCGGCGCACCGGCAACCGTTTGAACATGCCTGGCGGGACAAGTCGCAAAAAAGTAGCCTGCGATACAGGCTAAAATAGAAAGTTGACCGATTTCAGGCGGGAATCCGGATGCTTTTTCCAGATTCCCGCTGTCTTTTCAGGCGCGCGGGTGGCGAAATTGGTAGACGCACCAGGTTTAGGTCCTGACGGTAGCAATACTGTGCGGGTTCGAGTCCCGCCCCGCGCACCATTCCTGAACTTTTACGGCGGCAACTGCGCGCCGGGCTGCCTGACTGCAGCGGTCGGGGCGAAAGCCACGTTTTGAATAAATTTTGATTTTTTAGGAAACCATCATGGCAGTGACTGTTGAAACTCTTGAAAAACTCGAGCGCAAAATAACGCTCACGCTGCCCCTCAACACCATCCAGTCGGAAGTCAACACCCGTCTTAAAAAGCTCGCCCGCACGGTGAAAATGGATGGTTTTCGTCCCGGCAAGGTGCCGATGAGCGTGGTCAGCCAGCGCTATGCCTATTCGGTGCACTACGAGGTCATGAACGACAAGGTTGGCGAAGCCTTTGCCGTCGCAGCCAACGAAGCCAAGCTGCGCGTGGCCGGCCAGCCCCGCATCAGCGAAAAAGATGGCGCGCCCGAAGGCGAGCTGACGTTTGACGCGATTTTTGAGGTCTATCCCGAAGTCAAGATTGCCGACCTGGCCAGCGCCGAGGTCGAAAAGGTCAGCGCCGAGGTCAGCGATGCCGCCATCGACAAGACGCTGGACATTTTGCGCAAGCAGCGCCGCACCTTTGCCCAGCGCGCTGCCGAGGCACCCGCGCAGGACACCGACCGGGTGACGATTGATTTCGAAGGCAAGATGGACGGCGAGCCGTTTGCCGGCGGCAAAGCCGAAGCCTTCCAGTTCATCGTTGGCGACGGCCAGATGCTCAAGGAATTCGAAGATGCGGTCCGCGGCATGAAAAGCGGCGAAAGCCGGACCTTTCCGCTCAATTTCCCGGCCGATTACCATGGCAAGGACGTGGCCGGCAAGCAGGCCGACTTCATGGTGACCGTCAGCAAAATTGAAGCGGCGCACCTGCCCGAGGTCAACGAAGCCTTGGCCAAGTCGCTGGGCATTGCCGACGCCACGGTCGAAGGCCTGCGTTCGGACATCAAAAAGAACCTGGAGCGCGAGGTCAAGTTCCGCCTGCTGGCGCGCAACAAGAATGCGGTGATGGACGCGCTGGTCGCCCATGCCGAACTGGACCTGCCCAACGCCAGCGTTCAGGCCGAGCTGGAGCGCCTGGTGGAAGGCGCGCGTGCGGATTTGAAAAAGCGCGGCATCAAGGACGCCGACAAGGCGCCGATTCCCGACGATATCTTTCGCCCGCAGGCTGAAAAGCGCGTGCGCCTGGGCCTGGTCGTGGCCGAGCTGGTGCGGACCAACGAGCTGCAGGCCAAGCCCGAGCAGCTGAAGGCGCATATTGAAGAGCTTGCCGCCAGCTACGAAAAGCCGCAGGAAGTGGTGCGCTGGTACCTGGGCGACAACAGCCGCATGGCCGAAGTCGAAGCCGTGGTCATTGAAAACAACGTCACCGACTTTGTCCTGGGCCAAGCCAAGGTGAGCGAAAAGGTTATTTCCTTTGACGAACTGATGGGCCAGAGCTAAAGCGCTGACACTTGGCCGATGCTGGGGCTTGTGCTTTGCGGTACAGGCCCCAATTCAGTTTTGGTACGGTAAAAATATCTCGGAGAAAAACTCATGGTCAGAAGCACGATTTACGGCGGCTACCCCAGCGCCCAGTCCAGCAGTCAGGAAATCCAGGGCCTGGGCATGGTGCCCATGGTTATCGAGCAATCGGGCCGCGGCGAGCGGTCGTACGACATTTATTCGCGCCTGCTCAAAGAGCGCGTCATCTTCCTGGTCGGTCCGGTCAACGACCAGACGGCCAATTTGGTGGTAGCCCAGTTGCTGTTCCTGGAAAGTGAAAATCCAGACAAGGACATCTCGTTCTACATCAACTCGCCCGGCGGCTCGGTCACGGCCGGCATGGCAATCTACGACACGATGCAGTTCATCAAGCCCGATGTGTCAACGCTGTGCGTCGGCATGGCTGCCAGCATGGGCGCCTTCTTGCTTTCCGCCGGCACCAAGGGCAAGCGGTTTTCGCTGCCCAATTCCCGGGTCATGATTCACCAGCCATCGGGCGGCGCTCAAGGCCAGGCGTCGGACATCGAGATCCATGCCCGGGACATCCTGAAGACGCGCGATCAGCTCAACCGCATCATGGCGCACAACACCGGCCAGACGGTCGAGAAGATCGAGCGGGATACCGAGCGCGATTACTTCATGTTTGCCGACGAGGCCCAGGCCTATGGCGTGGTCGATCAGGTGATTGCCAAACGGCCTTAATTTGCCTTGTGAAGCCTGAGAAGGCTTTGCATCAACGGCGTTTTTCTGTTACAGAAACGCCGTTTTTTTATTGGTTATCATCGGGGAAGCGCAAAGTTCACCCTGTCACGTTAAAGGTTCTCACCACAATGGCCGATAAAAAAGGCTCCTCCAGCGAAAAGACTTTGTACTGCTCTTTTTGTGGCAAAAGCCAGCATGAAGTCAAAAAATTGATTGCCGGTCCGTCCGTTTTTGTCTGTGACGAGTGCATTGATTTGTGCAACGAGATCATTCGCGATGAACTGCCCGCCGGCAGCGACGTCATTGAAGCGAAAAGCGATTTGCCGACGCCCGCTGAAATCAAGGCGACCCTGGACGGCTATGTGATCGGTCAGGAGCCGGCCAAACGCACGCTTGCCGTGGCGGTGTACAACCACTACAAGCGCCTGCGCCACAAGGAATCGGCAAAAAAAGACGAGGTGGAACTGACCAAAAGCAACATCTTGCTGATCGGTCCCACCGGTTCGGGCAAAACCCTGCTGGCCCAGACGCTGGCGCGAACGCTCAATGTACCGTTTGTCATGGCCGACGCCACCACCCTGACCGAGGCCGGCTATGTGGGCGAGGATGTCGAAAACATCATTCAAAAGCTGCTGCAAAGTTGTAATTACGAGGTTGAACGGGCGCAAAAGGGAATTGTCTACATCGACGAGATCGATAAAATTTCCCGCAAGTCGGACAACCCGTCGATCACCCGCGACGTGTCTGGCGAGGGCGTGCAGCAGGCCTTGCTCAAGCTGATGGAGGGCACCATGGCGTCGGTGCCTCCCCAGGGCGGCCGCAAACATCCCAACCAGGACTTTTTGCAGGTTGACACCACCAATATTTTGTTCATTTGCGGCGGCGCCTTTTCAGGCCTGGAAAAAGTGATTGAAAACCGCACCGAAGCCTCGGGAATCGGTTTTGGCGCTTCGGTCAAAAGCAAGAAGGCCCGCAGCCTGACTGAAGCGTTCAAGGATGTCGAGCCGGAAGACCTGATCAAGTTCGGCCTGATTCCCGAACTGGTCGGCAGGATGCCGGTCATCGCCACCCTGGCCGAGCTCAGCGAAGACGCGCTAGTCCAGATTCTGACCGAGCCCAAAAACGCGGTGGTCAAGCAATTCAGCAAACTGCTGGCCATGGAAGGCGTGGTGCTGGAAATCCGGCCCTCGGCCCTGAAGGCCATCGCCCGCAAGGCCCTGGCCCGCAAGACAGGCGCCCGCGGTTTGCGATCGATTCTGGAGCAGTCGCTGATTGACACCATGTTCGACCTGCCCACCACCAGCAATGTCGACAAGGTGGTGGTTGACGAGTCAACGATTGAGGAAAACAAGCTTCCGTTGCTGGTCTACCGCGAAGCGGCCAAAAAAGCCTGAGTTCCGCAACAGCCGGGCTGGCCATTGAGTTGACAGCCCTGCCTTGACACCGGCCACCCCCACTTCACTCGCCCTTCGAAAGGCGCGAGGGTCCCGCCTTCTTTTAAGGGTTTAGGTTTATATGTCCGCACAAACTTTTCTTCCCGCTGCTCCCGTTGAACTGCCGCTCCTGCCGCTGCGGGATGTGGTGGTCTTTCCGCACATGGTCATTCCGCTGTTTGTGGGCCGTCCCAAAAGTATCAAAGCGCTTGAGCTGGCCATGGAAGGCGAACGGCGGATCATGCTGGTGGCCCAAAAAACTGCCGCCAAGGACGAGCCCTCTGTGGAGGACATGTTTGAAGTGGGCTGCATCGCCACCATCTTGCAGCTTTTGAAACTTCCGGACGGCACCGTCAAGGTGTTGGTCGAGGGGCAGCAGCGCGCCCGGGTCAACAAGATTGAAGAGGGCGAGCAGCACTTCACGGCCAACGTGTCGCCTATCGAGCCCGCAGCTGCAGCAACTGGCAGCAAGGGCAGCGAGATCGAGGCACTGCGCCGCGCCGTGATGCAGCAGTTCGACCATTACGTCAAACTGAACAAAAAAATCCCTCCGGAAATCCTGACGTCCATTTCCAGCATTGATGATGCCGGACGCCTGGCGGACACGATTGCCGCGCACCTGCCCTTGAAGCTCGATGCCAAGCAGGTCATCCTGGATCTGGACCCGGTCAAGGCACGGCTTGAAAACCTCTACGAGCAGCTCGAGCGCGAGGTCGACATCCTGAATGTCGACAAGAAAATTCGTGGCCGCGTCAAGCGACAGATGGAGAAAAACCAGCGCGATTTTTACCTGAATGAGCAAGTCAAGGCCATTCAAAAGGAACTTGGCGAGGGTGAAGAGGGCGCTGACCTGGAGGAAATTGAAAAAAAGATCAAGGCTGCCAAGATGTCGCCGGAAGCCCGAAAGAAGGCCGAAGGCGAGCTCAAAAAGCTCAAGCTGATGTCGCCGATGTCTGCCGAGGCGACCGTGGTGCGCAGCTACATCGATGTGCTGCTTGGCTTGCCCTGGAGCAAGAAGACCAAGATCAAGCACGATCTGGTGAATGCCGAGGCAGTGCTGAACGAAGACCACTATGGCCTGGAAAAGGTCAAGGACCGGATCGTCGAATACCTTGCAGTCCAGCAGCGGGTTGACAAGCTCAAGGCGCCGATTCTGTGCCTCGTCGGGCCCCCCGGGGTGGGCAAGACGTCGCTTGGCCAGTCGATTGCCAAGGCAACCGGGCGCAAATATGTCCGCATGGCGCTGGGCGGCATGCGCGACGAAGCGGAAATTCGCGGTCACCGCCGCACCTACATCGGCGCCTTGCCTGGCAAGGTGTTGCAAAACCTGAGCAAGGCCGGCACCCGCAATCCGCTGTTCTTGCTCGACGAGATCGACAAGCTGGGCACTGATTTTCGAGGTGACCCATCCAGCGCGCTGCTGGAAGTGCTGGACCCGGAACAAAACCACACCTTTGGCGACCATTATGTCGAGGTCGACTTTGACCTGAGCGATGTGATGTTCGTGGCCACCTCGAACTCGATGAACATTCCGGCGGCGCTGCTCGACCGCATGGAGGTCATCCGGCTGTCGGGCTACACGGAAGATGAAAAGACCAGCATTGCGATGCGCTACCTGCTGCCCAAGCAGGTCAAAAACAACGGCGTCAAGGACGCAGAACTGGAAGTGCAGGAGCAAGCGGTGCGCGACATCGTGCGCTACTACACGCGCGAAGCGGGTGTTCGCTCGCTGGAGCGCGAACTGTCAAAGATTTGCCGCAAGGTCGTCAAGGGCATCCAGCTCAAGAAAATGACGCCGAAGGTCGTCGTGACGCCGGACAACCTCAATGAATTTTTGGGCGTGCGTAAATATGACTACGGACGTGCGGAAAAAAACAACCAGGTCGGCCAGGTGGTCGGACTTGCATGGACCGAAGTCGGTGGTGATTTGCTGACGATCGAAGCGGCCGTCATGCCGGGCAAGGGCGTGATCACCCGCACCGGCTTGCTGGGCGATGTCATGAAAGAGTCGGTCGAGGCCGCCCGCACGGTCGTTCGCAGCCGCGCCCGAGGTCTTGGAATCAAGGATGAGATGTTTGAAAAGCGCGACATCCACATTCACGTGCCTGATGGTGCAACACCAAAAGATGGCCCGAGTGCGGGCGCGGCCATGACGACCGCCTTTGTTTCGGCACTGACGGGGATTCCGGTGCGCGGTGATGTGGCAATGACGGGAGAAATTACCCTGCGGGGCGAAGTCACCGCCATTGGCGGCCTGAAGGAAAAATTGCTGGCGGCCCTTCGCGGAGGCATCAAGACGGTGCTGATCCCGCAGGACAATGCCAAGGATTTGCAAGAAATTCCCGACAATGTAAAAGCCGGGCTTGAAATTATTCCGGTCAAGTGGATCGACCAGGTCTTGCAGGTGGCCTTGGAGCGCCAACCGGTTCCCTTGACCGATGAAGAAGTGGCCTTGATCGCCGCTGCCAGTGCTGCAGCGCCTGCCCAGGGCGCTGGAACGGTAAAGCATTGAAAAAAATTCAATTGTCTTCAAGGGCCTAAAAAATCAGGCTATAATAAAAAGCTAGACTCGCGGGAGTAGCTCAGTTGGTAGAGCGCAACCTTGCCAAGGTTGAGGTCGAGAGTTCGAGCCTCTTTTCCCGCTCCAATTCAAAGGGCAGCACTTCAAAATGCTGTCCTTTTTTATTGGAAACAGTCGCCAGGACAGGGCGCGGTAACAAAGCGGTTATGTACCGGATTGCAAATCCGGCTAGCCCGGTTCGACTCCGGGCCGCGCCTCCATTCTTTATTTGAACGGGCTTGTTCCGGATTGTTTAAAACAAGCCGGATCCAGTAAATTGTCAGCTATAATTCAACACGATGTTTGCGGGAGTAGCTCAGTTGGTAGAGCGCAACCTTGCCAAGGTTGAGGTCGAGAGTTCGAGCCTCTTTTCCCGCTCCAATTCAAAGGGCAGCACTTCAAAATGCTGCCCTTTTTTTTCGGGCATTCAAACAAGTACGGCGCGGTAACAAAGCGGTTATGTACCGGATTGCAAATCCGGCTAGCCCGGTTCGACTCCGGGCCGCGCCTCCATCGGCTTGTCGCCGAGTAGCCCGGACGGAGAAACTTTTACGTTGGCGCGCCTCAGCCCTGACGGTTTCCCTTTTTTTGACAGCGAGAGTGGCGTAATCGGTAGCCGCAGCAGACTTAAAATCTGCCGACCGAAAGGTCATACGGGTTCAAGTCCCGTCTCTCGCACCAGCTGAAAATCTCGCCGTTTCGGCAGCTGCTTCGCTGGTTGTGTTCGGCGCCTGACTTATGTTTTAGATGAATCCGGCAGCAGCAGCAACTCGTTCGTCCCGCCGCAAAGCCTGCCAATAGACTGTCATCGACAGCAATTTCGTCTTTTCGCGCATGCCGGGCGCGTCCCGGCGCTGTGTGCAGGATGCGATGCGCGAACGCGCTGCCGACCTGGCGCTGCTGCTGCAGGAGCCGGACATCTACTTTTATGTCTGCGGTTTGAAAAGCAGGGAAGAAGGCGTGGTGCCGGCCCTGGAGGGCGTGGCCCGGAAGGCCGGGCTGGACTGGGATGCGCTGCGCGCGGCGCTCAGGTGCGAAGGGCGTCTGCACCTGGAAACGTATTGAGCAACCTGGCGGCCGGACCGGAAACTTTATGACCAGACCAGCCTGTGGTGCTTGCTGCAAGAGCGCGAGCAGCTATCAAAAAAAGAGTATCGCCTTCAGGCCAGCAGCAGGGCGAGCCGGCTTTCGAATTGCCGCTGCCGACCGGTCAGCGGGTCGGTGAACGCCACCGACCGGGCCAGCAGCTGCAGCGGCTGGGCGTAGTCATCATCGGGTGTCACGTCAACCGGCGGGTACATGCGGTCGTTGCAGATCGGCAGCCCCAGCGCGTTCATGTGCACCCGCAGCTGGTGCTTTTTCCCGGTGACGGGACTCAAGGCATACAGCGCGAGTTCGCCCTTGAGCTGAAGCACATCGACCAAGGTCTCGCTGTTGGCCTCGCCGGGGGCTTCGCGTTGCCGGAAAAAAGGCACGTCCTGCACGATGCGCGTTTTGCGCTGCAAAGGAAATTGCATGTCGGCCCGCCACGGCGCAACCGCTTCGTAATGCTTGCGGACCGCACGCTGCCGGAACAGCGCCTGGTAGGCGTCGCGCTCTGCAGGCTGGACGCAAAACAGCACCAGGCCGGCGGTCTCCCGGTCAATGCGGTGGATCGGGGCCAGGCTGTCGATGCCGAGCTGGTTTTTCAGCCGCACCAGCAGCGTTTCCTGCAGGTAGCGACCCGACGGCGTGACCGGCAGGAAATGCGGCTTGTCGGCCACCACCAGGTGGTTGTCCTGGAACAGCACGGCGGCTTCAAAGGGAAGAGCTGTCTCGGCCGCCAGGGCGCGGTAGTAGTACAGCCGCTGGTGGCCCCGGTACGGCTGCTGCGCCGTTACCAGGCCGCCAAACTCGTCGGCCACCAGACCGGCGGCCATGCGTTCGAGCCAGGTTTGCCGCGTGATGGCCGGAAAACGTTCGACGAGGAAATCTGTGAAGGTCGGCCAGCTGCCCGCCGGCAGGCCGACGCAGCTCGGGCTGACACCGTGGCGGGTAGGCAGTCCGCCGTGGGCCAGGGACTGGCTCACGCCCGCAGGAACACCAGGTCCCATACACCGTGGCCGAGCTTGATGCCCCGGTTTTCAAACTTGGTCAGCGGGCGGTACTCAGGTTTGTGCGCGTAGCCGCCGCCGGCCGCAGCGGCGGTGTTTTGCAGCAGCGGCTCGGCGCTGAGCACCTCAAGAATCTGCTCGGCATACGGCTGCCAGTCGGTCGCGCAGTGCAGGTAGCCGCCGGGTTTGAGGCGCGCGGCCAGCTTGGCAATCAGCGGGCCCTGGATCAGCCGGCGCTTGTTGTGCTTGGACTTGTGCCACGGGTCGGGAAAAAAAATGTGCGCGCCGTCCAGGCTGCCCAGGGGCAGCATGTGGTCGATCACCTCGACCGCGTCGTGCTGCAGGATGCGGATGTTCGTCAGCGCCTGTTCATCAATGCGCTTGAGCAGCGCGCCGACGCCGGGCGTGTGCACTTCGCAGCACAGGAAATTTTTCTCAGGCATCAGGCCGGCGATGTGCGCGGTCGCCTCGCCCATGCCAAAGCCGATTTCCAGGAGCGTGGGTGCGACGCGTTCATAAACCGCCGAAAAATCCATCGGCGAGGCCGCATAGGCCAGTAAAAACCTCGGCCCGACGTCGGCAAAGGCCTTGGCCTGGCCCAGCGTGGTACGGCCGGTGCGGCGCACAAAGCTGCGGATGGTGCGCGGATGGCTCACGTCGGCCGGCGGGCCGTCGCGCAGGGCGGAAAGGGGATCTGGGTTTTCATTCACCCGCTGATTTTAGTGCGCCGCCTTTTGGTCGGTTCGCTGGCGGGCCAGTGCGGCCGGCGGACCGGGCGGAGCCGGTTTTTGCCAGACCACCAGCGCGATGCCGCCCAGGATGGCGAGGGACGCCAGCACCAGGCGCAGCGTGAGCGGCTCGCCGAGAAAGGCGATGCCGCCCAGGGCGGCTATCACCGGAACGCTCAGCTGCACGCTGGCCGCCGTCGTCGCCTTGAGCGCCGGCATCACGCTGTACCAGACGGCGTAACCGATGCCCGAGGTCAAGGCGCCCGAGGCGGCTGCATAGCCGACGCCGGCCGCATCCACCGACAGGCCCTCAAGCGCCAGTATGAGCAGGCCCAGGCCGGCGGCCAGGGGTGCGGCGCGCAAGAAATTTCCGGCGGTGACCTGCGTCGGGTCGCCCGCGCCTTTTCCGCGCAGCGAATAAATGCCCCAGGACAGGCCCGCAGCCAGCATCAGGAGGGTGCCCGCCAGCGGCGGCGCTGACAGGCCCGGTAGCAGCAGGCCGGCCAAGCCGCCCAACGCCAGGGCCAGGCCGGCCAGCTGCGCCGGCCGCAGGCGCTCGCCCGACCAGATGCCGTAGCCGATCATCAAGGCCTGCACCGCGCCGAACAGCAGCAGCGCGCCGGTGCCGGTCGGCAGGCTGACATAGGCAAAGGAAAAACAGGCCGCATACGCAAACAGGGCCAGCGCCGACAGCCAGTTGCCCGCCCCCTGCTGGCTGCCCTGCCGGCTGCGCACCACCAGCCAGAGCACCAGCGCGCCGGACACCAGCCGGATGGCGGTGAAGCTGGCGGCGTCGATTGGCGTTTGCCGCAGGGCCAGCCGGCACAGCAGCGAATTGCCAGCAAAGGCAGCCATGGCCAGCGCGGTCAGGACCCAGGTGCGCGCAGGGCGCATGTCAAGCGGTGGGCGCATCGGAGCGAATGGCGAGCGAACGGGCACCGGGCGCCGAAAGCGGCCCGTCGGGCGGCATGGTGTCCCGCCAGGCGTTCACCCAGGCGGCCAGCGCGTCGGCCGCCAGGCCGGTTTGCCGCGGCAGGCCGAGCAGCCGGGCCGCCGGGTTGAGCGCTTGCAGCGGGTCGTGCAGATCGAGCGGCGGCGCGCCGTGCTGCTTGGACAGCTTGTCGCCGTTCGCGCCGCGCACCAGCGGCGTGTGCAGGTAGCGCGGCGTGGGCAGGCTAAGCGCCTGCTGCAGCAGGATCTGCCGCGCCGTGTTGTCGGCCAGGTCGGCGCCGCGCACCACATGGGTGATGCCCTGGGCGGCATCGTCGACCACCACCGCGAGCTGGTAGGCCCACAGGCCGTCGGCCCGACGGAGCACGAAGTCGCCCACGTCGCGGCACACGTCCTGGCCTTGCGGGCCGAGCCGCCGGTCCTGCCAGACGAGCTGCGCCTGAAGGTCGCCGCTGGCATGGCGGGCATGGTGAGCTATTAAATCAATAGCTGAAGATGGCTGCTGTGCTTGCACATCAAGCCATTTTTGCTCATTTTTGTCGGTCCGAAAGCGCCAGGCCCGCGCCGGCCGGCCCTTCAGGCCCTGGCGGCAGGTGCCCGGGTACACCAGTTCGCCGTGGCGCTGCCGGCACTGGCCCGACGCGGCCAGCGCCTGGGCAACCGCCTGCCGCGTGCAGCCGCACGGGTAGGCCATGCCGCCTTGCACCAGCTGGTCCAGCGCCTTCTGGTACAGCGCACCACGCCCGGACTGGCAAACCGGCGGCTCGTCGGGCAGCAGTCCGCAGGCCGCCAGCTGCTCGGCAATGAGCTGGCCCGCGCCGGGCTGGCAGCGCGGCGTGTCGACATCCTCGATGCGCAGCAGCCACCGGCCTTGGTGCGCGCGTGCATCGAGCCAGCTGGCCAGGGCGGCGACGAGCGACCCGGCATGCAGCGGGCCGGTGGGCGAGGGCGCAAACCGGCCCCGGTAGATGGCCCCCACGCTCCCCGCTATGCGTGGTTCGCCGCCCCCCGGGGGGGCTGCTGCGCCTGCGGCCTGGCAGAGCCAGTTCCGCGGCCCTGGCTGGGTTGAGACGGGCGCAGTCATGTGCTTTGCTGCGCGTGGTGTGCCCCCTGAGGGGCCTGACGCAGCTATGCGCTTTGCGGCACCGGGTTCGCTCGCCTCCATGCTGCTGCGTCCCTCAACCCGTCAGGCTATCGCCAGCGCCATTTCCAGGCCGGACACAAAGCCGTCCTCGACCCGGTGGCCGAGGCACCAGTCGCCGCAGGCGCCGATGCGCGCATCGGCATCCCAGGCGTGGGTCTTGCCGAGTGGCCGGGTGGTCTGCGCATAGCGCCACCGGTGCACCGAGGCGTAGGGCGGCTCGGCGCGGATGCCGGTGACTTCGGCAAACGCCTTGAGCAGCTTGGCCTTGACCCGCTCGGCATCGTCTTCGAGATGGCGCTGCGACCACGCCGGGCTGGCCTGCACCGTCCAGCGTTCGATCGGGCCGCGCCCCGGCTTGGACGATTCCCGGGCCATCCACGAAATCCGGTGGTGGGTGCTGCGCGCCGCGTTCCATTGCGGCCCCAGGCTTTGCAGCGTTGGTTGCTGCGCCTGCGGAAACGCCACCATCAAGGTCCAGCAGGGCGCGACGTTCACGCCGGCCACGTCAGCCGACAGGGCTGCGGCCTGCTCCGAATCGCGCAGCAGGGCATGGGCCTGCGGCGCGGGAATCGCCAGCACCACCGCGTCAAAGCCGGAATGCACGCCGGCGCCCGGACCGTCGGTCTGCAGCTGCCAGCGCTGCGGGTCCAGCTTGTCTTCCTCGATATAGACGACGCGGGTGTCCAGCACCAGCCGGTCGGCGTCCAGCAAGGGCTGGGCCCACTGGAGCACCAGCGCATTCATGCCTGGCGTGGCCACCCAGTGCGACTCCTTGGCCGGCAGCGAGGCGGCCACCACCTGGCCCGAGTCGTCCAGCACCCGCACGGTGTTCGCGCTCCAGGGCCGCACCAAGCCGGTGGCGGTGGCCAGGGCATGTTCAAACCGCTCATCGCGCACGGTGAAGTACTGCGCGCCGTGGTCAAAGCTGCCAAATTCGGTGCTGCGGGTCGACATGCGACCGCCAGCGCTGCGGCTTTTTTCAAACACTGTGACCCGGTGGCCGGCCTGGATCAGCGTGCGCGCGCAGGTGATGCCGGCAATGCCGGCGCCCACCACGGCGATATGGCGCTGCGCGGCGGGTTCGAGATTAGAAGACGCAAAAGCGGGGGCTGGTTTTTTGGGCATGGCTTTTTTACTTTTTCTGAGTAGGAAAGAAAGAAAGAAAGTGAAAGGAAAGGCAAACAAAGAAAGCTCAGCAGCGATTTGCCCCGGGGCGCGGCGCCCGACGAAACAGGCACCATGGGCCTACTCTACACCGCAGGCACTGCGGGTTTGCCGCCCGTGCCGATTTGCGGCGAATGGGCCCGCTCCAGCAGCGCCTGCCGGGTCGCCGGATTGCCCAGCTGCGCCAGCCACCACTGCAGGGCCCGGCCTTCGGCGCCGGCCGGCAGGCAGCGCCAGGCGTAGCGCATCGGCACCACCCGCGCGGCCCGCTGCATCTGTTTTTCGACCAGCCGCCCGGCGGCGATGTGCGGACGCGCCAGGTACTCGGGCAAAAAGCCGCCGCCCAGCCCGCGCAGCTGGGCAGCGAGCTTTTCCTGCATTCCCGGCACGGTGAAAATGTCCTGGCCGCCGAGCAGTCCGCTGGTCACGCCGCTGCCGCGCTGCACCGAATCGGCCACGGCCACGGCGCGGTGCCCCATGAGCAGCGCGTCCGGCACCGGTTCAGGGGCGCTGGCCAGCGGATGGTGGGGTGCCACGGCGTACACAAAATGCAGGCTGCCCAGCGGCCGGCTTTGCACCGACTTGTCGGCCGCCGGCTCGAGCGCCACGCCGATGGCCAGGTCGGCCTGGCCCGACGTCAGCGCCTCCAGCGTGCCGGACAGCGCTTCTTCCCGCAGCTTCAGGCGGGTGGGCGAGGCCAGTGCAAAAAACGCCTCGCACAGCTCCAGCACGGTGGTGCGCGAGATGGCGCTGTCGACCGCCAGCGTGAGCAGCGGCTCCCAGCCGGCGGCCACCCGCTTGACGCGGTTGGCAATGGCGTCGAGTTCGAGCAGCAGGCGGTTGCCTTCGCGCAGCAGTTCATGGCCGGCTGCCGTCAGCCTGGCCCGGCGCGACGAGCGGTCGAACAGCAGCACATCCAGGGCCTCTTCCAGCTGGCGCGCGCGGTAGGTCAGAGCGCTGGGCACCACGCCGAGCAGCCGGGCCGCCGCCGCCATGCTGCCGCTGCTGTGAATTGCGTCGATCAGCCGGATGGCCTCGGGGCTGAGCGCGTCGCGTTGCGAAGGGTGCATTGTTGCCCGGTTGAAGGTTCAAATCATTTGAATGATGCCAGCAAACCGCTGCAACGAAGGGAGCGCCGGCGGGGTCTAAAGTCAGGGCATTGCAACCTGCCTTGAAAGGGCCGTCATGATGACCTTGAGAACCTCCGCCGAACGGGGCTACGCCGACCACGGCTGGCTCAAATCATTTCATTCCTTTTCCTTTGCCGGCTACCACGACCCGCAGCACATGGGGTTCGGCAACTTGCGGGTGATCAATGAAGACCGCATTGCCGCCGGCCGGGGCTTTGGCACCCACAGCCACCAGAACATGGAAATCATCAGCTATGTACTGAGCGGCGAGCTGGCGCACCAGGACAGCCTGGGCAATGTAAAGGGCATTCCGCCGGGCGACGTGCAGCGCATGAGCGCGGGCACCGGCGTGCAGCACAGCGAGTTCAACCACGCCGCGGACCAGACGACGCATTTCCTGCAAATCTGGATCGAGCCCAACGTGGTCGGAATCGCCCCCGGCTACGCGCAAAAGACGTTCTCCGAGCAGGACAAGCGCGGCGTGCTGCGGCTGGTGGCAGCGCCCGATGGCGCGCAGGGCTCGGTCTTGATTCATGCCGACGCCCGGCTGTATGCGGGCCTGTTTGACGGCAGCGAGTCGGCAACGCTGGCGCTTGATCCGCAGCGCAAGGCCTATGTGCAACTGGTGCGCGGCCAGCTTGAGGTGAACGGGCAGACCCTGCACGCCGGCGATGCGCTGGCATTACAGTTGCACGGCGAGCTGCGCCTGGGACACGGCCAATCGGCCGAGGTCCTGGTGTTTGACCTGGCGCCTTGAGCGCACCGGCCTGCGGCTGGCGGCAAAAGACGTCTTGGTTGTTTGTTTTCCTGTTCACTTCCCCCAAAGGATCTACCGTGTTGTCATCCCTGCAAAACCCTTTTTCGCCGCCAGGCTGCCGCCTGCCGGCGGTCGCTGTCCGGGGCACTGGCGCCTGGCGCCTTGACGGCAACCGGGGGCAAGCATGATGCAGACCGCTGACGCCTCCCGCGAGCCGGTCATCGTGGTCATCTACCACTCCGGCTATGGCCACACCCAGCGCATGGCCCAGGCCGTGGCGGCCGGCGCTGGCGCCGAGCTCATCGCCATCGATGGCGAGGGCAACCTGCCTGCCGGAGGCTGGGAGCAGCTGGCCGCTGCCGATGCCATCATCATGGGCTCGCCAACCTACATGGGCAGCGTCAGCTGGCAGTTCAAACGGTTTGCCGACGCCTCCTCCAAGCCCTGGTACACCGAGACCTGGAAGGACAAGCTGTTTGCCGGCTTCACCAACAGCGCGGCGCCCAATGGCGACAAGTCCTCGACGCTGAACTACCTGTTCACCCTGGCCATGCAGCACGGCGGCATCTGGGTCAGCCAGGGCATCCTGCCCAGCAGCAGCAAGGCCGCGCAGCGCAACGACGCCAATTTCCTGGGCTCCTACAGCGGCGCGATGGCGCAATCGCCGTCAGACGCCAGCGCGGGTGAAATGGCGCCCGGCGACCTGGAAACCGCGCGCAGTTTCGGCGAGCGGGTGGCCGGTGTGGCCGAGCGCTTTCGCCGCTGACGGCAAAGCGCCCAGCTCGGCCACGGACAAGCTGGCCGTGGCCGGCGCTCAGACGTCGCGTGCCAGACGCACACCGCTGAACTGCCACTGCGCGTCTGGCGCAAAGAAATTGCGGTAGCTGGCCCGGATGTGGCTCTGCGGCGTGGCGCAGGAGCCGCCGCGCAGCACGAACTGGTTGCACATGAACTTGCCGCTGTATTCGCCCACCAGACCTTCCCACGGCCGGTAGCCGGGGTAGGGGGTGTAGTTGGACTGGGTCCATTCCCACACATCGCCCATCATCTGCGCCGGCGCCTCCAAGCTCGCCTGCTGCTGGGGCAGCGGGTGGAAAGCCGCCATTTCGACAAAGTTGCCCAGCTTGGCCTGTGCGGCAGGCAGCCGGCGGGCGGCATGCTCCCACTCGAACTCGGTCGGCAACCGCGCCCCGGCCCAGCGCGCCAGCGCGTCGGCCTCAAAGTAGCTGAGGTGGCAGGCCGGCGTGTTCGGGTCCACCGCCAGCAGCCCCTGCAGGGTGAAATGGCGGTAGCTGCCCGCCTTGCCCTGCCAGTACAGCGGCAGGCTGCGCTGGCCGGCCTTCACCCAGTCCCAGCCCAGCGCCAGCCACAGCTCGGGCCGCTGGTAGCCCGCATCGGCCATGAAGGCCATCAGCTCGCCATTGGTGACCAGCCGGCTGGCCAGCTCGAAAGGCGCCAGGTAGGCCAGGTGACGCGGCGTTTCATTGTCGAACGCAAACGCGCCATCCAGGCCAGGGTCAAATCCGTGGGCCTCCAGGCCGCCGCTGTAGGCATGCCAGCGCAGTGGCTGCGGGGCCGTGCTGGCCAGCGGCCAGCGCCCGGCGTAGGCCGGATGCTGCGGGTTGAAGTGCAGCGCATGCTGGATGTCGGTCAGCAGCAGTTCCTGGTGCTGCTGCTCATGGTGCAAACCCAGCTCGACCAGCTGCGCCAGCTCTGCCCGATGGACATCGCCAACGCATGAGATCACCTCTAGCACCCGGGTATCGACCTGCCGGCGGTAGGCCAGCACCTCCTTGAGCGACGGCCGGCTGATCAGGCCACGGCTGGGGCGCGGGTATTTGTCGCCCACGCCGTTGTAGTAGCTGTTGAACAAGATGCGAAAACCGGCGTCAAACGGCTGAAAGCGCGGCTCGAAGCGCTCCAGCACAAAGGTTTCGAAAAACCAGCTCAGGTGGGCCAGGTGCCATTTGGCCGGGCTGGCGTCGGGCATCGACTGGAGCTGGCAGTCCTCCGCGCTCAGCGGCTCGATCAGGCGTTCGGTTTGCCGGCGAACCTGCGCAAAGCGCAAGGCCAGCGGCATTTCCGCTACAGCGATGGGAAAGGCGGTTTGCAAAGAAGGCATGGCGAAATCCGTCAGGTTCAGGCAGGCAAGCATCCCACAGCCTGCCTGGCAGCGCTGTCGGACGATGCGCCAATGTCGACGCGCGGCCGTTGTGCCGCATCCACTCCCCGCCGGGCGTCAAAGACAAAGCATTCGCCCTCGAAATGCGCGGAGCCGCAGGCGTCAAAGTAGCTCAAGATGCCGCCGTTCAACTGAAAAGCATGCGCAATACCGGCGTTGCGGATGAACAGCGCGGCTTTTTCGCAGCGAATGCCGCCGGTGCAAAAGGTCACGACGGTTTTGTCCGCCAGCTCATGGCTGTGGTCCAGCAGCGCCTGCGGGAAATCGGTGAATTTTTCCAGCCGCCAGTCGATGGCCTGCCGGAAGGTGCCCGCATCGGTTTCATAGGTGTTGCGCGTGTCCAGCGCCACAACGGGCCGGCCGCCGTCGTCCTGGCCATTGTCCAGCCAGCGCCTGAATGTGGCGGCATCGACGGCCGGCGCGCGGCCTGCCTGCGGACGAACCGCTGGATGGTTCATGCGGATGATTTCCGGCTTGATCCTGACCTGCAGTTTGGCAAACGGCGCTGCTGTCGACCAGCTTTGCCGGGGGCTGAGGTCCTCAAAGCGCCGGTCAAGCCGCAGCCATGCCAAAAAATCATGAATGGCCGCGCTGTCGGCTGCCAGGAAAAGGTTGATGCCTTCATCGGCCAGCAGCACCGTGCCCATTACGCCGCGCGCTGCCAGCGCCTGGGTCAAGGCGTTCTGCAGCGCGGGCAAGCCGTCCAGCGCCACGAACTTGTAGGCCGCAATGTTCAAAATTTGCATGATGCCGCAATTGTAGGCAGGGCGGCGTCTGCCAAGGCCGGGCCAGGGAGCCGGCGGCCGGCCAAGGCCGCGTCCTAAAATGAAGCGCATGTTTGTCCATTTAAGAATCCACACCGAATTTTCAGTTGTCGACGGCACCAACCGCATCGATGAAATCGTCCAGGCCGCCGCCGCCGACCAGCAACCCGCGCTGGCCATCACCGACCTGAGCAACCTGTTCGGGGCGGTGAAGTTTTACAAGGAAGGGCGCAAAAACGGCGTCAAACCGCTGATCGGTGCGGACATCTGGCTTGAATCACCGGGCAAGGACGCCGGCAGCCCGGCGTCGCGCCTGCTGCTGCTGGTGCAAAACCACACCGGCTACCTCAATTTGTGCGAGCTGATCACCCGCGCCTGGACGAAAAACGTGGTGCAGGGCCAGGCGGTCGTCAAGCTGCAATGGCTGCAGGAACTCAACGCGGGCCTGATCGCCCTGTCGGGCGCGCAGCGCGGCGCTGTCGGCCAGGCGCTGGTGCAGGGCGACACCGCGCGGGCCAGCGACTGCGCACGGTATTTCTCCGCCTTGTTCGGGCAGCGCTTTTACCTGGAGTTGCAGCGTTCCGGGCATGTCGACGATGAACGCCATGTCACTGCGGCGGTGCAGCTGGCGTCAACCCTCAAGCTGCCGGTGGCGGCAACCCATCCGGTGCAGTTCCTCACCTATGACGACTATGAGGCGCACGAGGCGCGGGTGTGCATTTCGGAAGGCGAAATCCTGGGCAACGCGCGCCGGGTGCGCAAATTCACCCGGGAACAATATTTCAAGACCTCTGCCCAGATGACCGAGCTGTTTGCCGATGTGCCGTCGGCGCTGGCGAACACGGTGGAAATTGCCAGGCGCTGCAGCTTGACGCTGGAGCTGGGCAAGCCGATGCTGCCCGAATTCCCGACGCCCGAGGTGGGTGGCGTGCGTATGCCGGCTGAGGATTATTTCCGCCACACATCTTTCGAGGGGCTTGAAGAGCGACTGGCGCACCTGTATCCGACGCCGGCCATTCGCGATGCGAAGCGGCCCGAATATGTCGCCCGGCTTGAGTTCGAGATCAACACCATCCTGAAGATGGGCTTCCCCGGCTACTTCCTGATCGTCGGCGACTTCATCCAGTGGGCCAAGGCCAACGGCTGCCCGGTCGGGCCGGGACGCGGCTCCGGCGCCGGCTCGCTGGTGGCCTATGCGCTGAAGATCACCGACCTCGACCCGCTGCGCTACAACCTGCTGTTCGAGCGCTTTCTGAACCCCGAGCGGGTGTCGATGCCCGACTTCGACATCGACTTTTGCCAGGGCAACCGCGACCGGGTGATCGACTATGTGAAGGACAAGTATGGCCATTCGGCGGTCAGCCAGATCGTCACCTTTGGCACCATGGCCGCGCGCGCGGCGATTCGCGACGTCGGCCGGGTGCTCGACTTCCCCTACGGCTTTTGCGACGGCATTTCCAAGCTGATCCCGAACAAGCCGGGCCAGGCGGTGACGCTGCAGCTCATTCCCGCCGAGCGCAAGAAAAACGACAAGCTGGTGTATGCGCTGGAGGCCGAGCCGCTGCTGGCCGAGCGCGAAGCCAAGGAAGAAGATGTCCGGACGCTGCTGGAGCTGGCGCGCAAGCTCGAAGGCCTGACGCGCAACGTCGGCATGCACGCCGGCGGCGTGCTGATCGCGCCGGGCAAGCTGACCGACTTTTGCCCGCTGTACCTGCAGCCCGGCAGCACATCGGCGGTCAGCCAGTTCGACAAGAACGACGTCGAGGCCATCGGCCTGGTGAAGTTCGACTTTCTGGGCCTGGCGACGCTGACCATCCTGGAAATTGCCAAGGAGTTCATCATTGCCCGCTACCCGGCGCAAAAGGACTTCAGTTTCGAGAACCTGCCGCTCGACGATGCGCGGGTCTACCGGCTGTTCGCCGATGGCAAGACCGAAGCGGTGTTCCAGTTTGAAAGCATCGGCATGCAGCGCATGCTCAAGGACGCGCGGCCCGACCGGCTCGAAGACCTGATCGCGATGAACGCGCTCTACCGGCCCGGCCCGATGGACCTGATTCCAACCTACATCGCCCGCAAGCAGGGCAAGGAAGTGCCTGAATACCCGGACCCGCGCGTCAAGCCGATGCTCGAAGAAACCTACGGCATCATGGTCTACCAGGAGCAGGTGATGCAGACCGCGCAGATCCTGGGCGGCTATTCACTCGGCGGCGCTGACATGCTGCGCCGCGCCATGGGCAAAAAAGACGAGAAGGAAATGGCCCAGCACCGGGAGATCTTTCGCAAGGGCGCCGGCCTCAACGGCCTGGGCGAGGACAAGGCCGACGAGGTGTTCGACCTGATGGAAAAGTTCGCCGGCTACGGCTTCAACAAGTCGCACTCGGCCGCCTACGCATTGCTGGCCTACCATACCGCCTGGCTGAAAGTGCATTTCCCGGCCGAGTTCTTCGCGGCCAACATGACCGTCGAGATGGACGACACCGACAAGCTGAAAATTCTGTTCGGCGATGCGCACAAGATGGGCTTAAGCTTCGAGGTGCCCGATATCAACCAGGGCGACTACCGCTTCGAGCCGATCACCGCCAAATCCGTGCGCTACGGCCTGGGCGCGATCAAGGGCACCGGCCAGCAGGCGATCGCCGCCATCGTCGCCACCCGCAAAGAAGGCGGGCCGTTCACCTCGCTGTTCGATTTTTGCCTGCGGGTGGACCGCAGCAAGATGAACAAGCGCGCAGTCGAAGCCTTGATCAAGGGCGGCGCTTTCGACAGCCTGCACCTAAACCGCGCCGAGTTGATGGCGTCCGTCGAGCGCGCTTTTGATTTTGCCGCCGCCGCCCAGGCCAACGTCAACCAGTGCGGCCTGTTCGACATGCCAGATTCGCACGCCGCCAGCACGCAGGAGCCCGAACTGGTCGAGATGCCGATGTTCGGCGTCAAGGCGCGGCTGGTGCTGGAGAAAACCGCCATCGGCTTTTACCTGTCGGGCCACCTGTTCGACGAGGTCGAGCAAGAGGTGCGGCAGTTTGCCAAGCGCAAGATCGACGACCTGATCGATTCGCGTGACCCGCAGCTGCTCGCCGGCATCGTCACCGACCTGCGCATCATCAATGGCAACCGCGGCAAGCTGATCATCTTCAAGCTCGACGACAAGACCGATGCGCTGGAGGTCTCGGTGGACGAGGCAACCTTCAACGCCCACCGCAATTTGCTGAAGGAAGACGAGCTGGTGGTGGTTCAGGGAACGCTGCAGGGCGCATCCGAGCGTTTTGGCCGGCGCTTCAAGGTCGCGCAAATTTGGGACCTGGAGTCGGCACGCTGCCGCTTTGGCAAATTTTTGCGCGTTGCGGTCAACGGCCGGGCGCCGGACATTTCAAAACTGGTCAGGGACTTTCCGCCGCGCCAGGGTCTGGCCGATCAGGCCGAGACCAGCCGCGGCCTGCCGGTACGCCTGAGCCTGCGCCGGGACAGCGCAACAGCCGAACTGCAACTGGGCGATGCCGCCAAATTCTTTCCGACCGATGCGGCGCTGGCCAGCTGGATGGCGCAGGCCGACAAGGGGCTGGCAAAGATCGTTTATGAATGAAATAGCGCTCAAGTGCAGAACGGGCGGTCGCTGACAGCTATTTAATCAATAGCAAAGTTAAAAATTCTCAGTTCGGCCGGAATTCAATGATCATGGGCGTCGGCACCCGGCCGTCGACATCGCGCGGCAGCGAGCCGGTGCGAACGATGGCCTTGATCACCGCGTCATCCCAGGCTTTGTTGCCGCTGGATTTGAGCAGGCGCTGGCTCATGATGGTGCCGTCGGCGGTGGTGGTCACCTCGACTTCTGCCTTTGGGTTTCCGGCGATGTCGTCGTTGAACACCACGTTGGGCAGCACCCGCGCCTTGACCTTGCCGGCGTAGCCCGCCGAAGGGCCGCTGGCTTTTGCCGAACCGGCGCCCGACGGCCCGTCGGCCCCGCCTGCACCGGCGGCCAGGGCCTTGATGCGCTCCTGGTTGGCCGCCTGGCGGGCCTTTTCAGCGCCTTCGGCCACCGCTTTTTGTTTGGCGGCCGTTGCCGCTGCAGCGGCGTCTCTCTGCTTTTCGGCATTGGCCGCAGCGGTGGCAGCGGCAGTTGCCTTCTGCTTTTCAGCAGCGGCCTGCTTTTGCTTTTCGGCAGCGGCTTCTTTTTGCTTTTCGGCCGCAGCGGCGTTGGCTGCGGCGGTGCGTTTTTCCTTCTCGCTGGCCGCATCCCGGGCCTTGCGCTCGGCCAGGTCGTCCCGGGCTTGCTTTTCTTGCTCTTTTTTTCGTTCCTGCTCCTTGGCTTGCCGGGCCTGCAGTTCGGCTTCGCGCTTGTCCTGCGCCTTTTGCGCTTTCAGGACCTCGGCGTCTTTTTGCTGCTGGAGCTGCTGGCGTTTTTTTTCTTTTTCCAGGGCGATGTCCACCTCCGGAACCGGCGGGATTTCCCTGATTTCGGGTGTCCTGGCCACGGGCGCCGGCGTGGGCGGAACCAGCGGTGTTGGCTCGGGCGCCGGAGCCGGCGGGGGCGGCGCGGCTGGAATCTCCCGGGGTGCCACCGGCTGCGGCACGCCAGACCACATTTCGGCCTCAAACGAGGCTGTATCGTCGGTGCGTTTCCAGCTGACGCCCCAGGTCAGCGCGGCGATCAGCAGGACATGCACCCCCAGCGCCAGCGCGAACGCACGCGGCGAAGCCTTGTCGCGCGGCGGGGCGAATTCCAGGCGGTCTGCGCTGCGGGTCATGGCATTGTGGCCGTTTTCAGTGCACAAGCAGGTCGGCGCGAAGCATCACTTGCCGGTTTGCACTGACAGGCCAACGCGCGTCACGCCGGCCTTTTGCAGGGCGTCCATCACCTGCACCACGGTTTCGTACTTGAGCGACTTGTCGGCGCTGATGACCACCGGCACGGCGTTGGCCTTGTCTGCCGTCACGGCCGGTTCGCGTTTGATGATCTCTCTGGCCAGATCGCCAATCGAACTGGGAACCGATCCGGCCTTGAGCCTGATCTGGATGCGTTCGTCTTTTTGTATCTCGACAAAGATGGGCTTGTCGGCCTGCTTGTCGGCCCGGCCGATCTTGGGCAGCGCAATCATGCTCGGCGTGATCAAGGGCGCGGTCACCATGAAGATGATGAGCAGCACCAGCATGACGTCGATAAATGGCACCATGTTGATTTCACTGATGGTGCGGCGGCCCCGGCCGCGTGAACTGATGGCTGGCATGGCGCCTCCTTGGTGGGTTAATGACCAGAGGGCGAGTGCGCGCCCAGGTTGCGCTGCAAAATGTTGGAAAACTCCTCGATGAAGGTTTCCAGCCGGTTGGCGATGCGGTCGATGTCATGCGCGAAACGGTTGTAGGCCACGACGGCGGGAATGGCGGCAAACAGGGCGATTGCCGTGGCCACCAGCGCCTCGGCAATGCCCGGCGCCACCGTGGCCAGCGTCACCTGCTCCATGGCCGCCAGCCCGGTGAAGGCATGCATGATGCCCCAGACGGTGCCAAACAGGCCGACATACGGCGACACCGAGCCGACCGTGGCCAGGAACGACAAATTCGCCTCGATGGCGTCCATCTCGCGCTGGTAGCTGGCCCGCATGGCGCGCCGCGCGCCGTCGAGCAAGGTGCCGGCATCAACGATGTGGCGCTCGCGCAGCTTTTGGTACTCGCGCATGCCGCTGGCAAAAATGCGTTCCATCGACCCCGAGGTCTTGGCGTTTTGCGCCGCACCAGCAAACAAATCGTTCAGGCTGGTGCCCGACCAGAAACCGCGGTCGAACTCGTCATTGAGCAGCGTGGCTCTTTTCAGAGCCACCACCTTGCGAAAAATCGCCGCCCAGCTGGCAATGGAAACACCGATCAGCAGGGCGACGACCGCCTGCACCACCCAGCTGGCATGAAGCAGGAGGCTGACAATCGAAAGATCTTGGTTCATATTGAAGCTTTTATTTTTCAGTGATTCAAGCGGTCCAGAATGGAAGCCGGGATGCGCCTGGGCTGCAGGCTGGCGCTGTCAACCCAGCCAATGCGAATCAGTCCTTCGCACAGCAGCGTTGCGGAACCGATGTCTGGTTGCTCTGATTTTAATAGCGCTTGCTGCTTGATTATCAAGGACGCCCGGCCGGCTTCTTGCAAGCTGGCGGTAACAATCAGTTCATCGTCAAGCCGGGCCGGGCGGTGGTAGCGCAGCGTGGTGTCGGCCACCACAAACATGCAGCCGGTGCTGTTTTTAAGCGCTTGCTGTTCAATGCTGAACGACCGGAGCCATTCGGTGCGTGAACGCTCAAAAAATTTAAGGTAATTGGCATAAAACACGATGCCGCCGGCGTCGGTGTCTTCCCAGTACACGCGCACCGGCCACTGGAAGATGGTCCCCACGCTAGGAGGTATTGCCCCCACGCTTCCCACTTCGTGTGGTTCGCTGCCCCCCGAGGGGGCCGCTGCGCCTGCAGTCCGGCAAAGCCGGCCCTGCGGCCCCTGCTTGCAAGCGTCGTTGCCTGTGCCGGCTTGGTTCAAGCTAGCCAAGCACAGCCTCCAGCCGCGCTACGGCTTCCCGGAGCTGCACCATGGAACTGGCGGTTGAAAAGCGCACAAACTGCTCCGGCGCGGCATGGCCGAAATCCCGGCCTGGGGTGACGGCCAGGTGGGCGCGTTTCATCAGCTCGAAGGCGAAATCCCAGCTGCCGCTGACGCCAAGGCGGGCCGCCGCAGCGGTGCAGTCGGCATAGGCGTAAAACGCGCCGTCGGGCATGACCGGCACCTGCAAGCCCAGTCGGTTGAGTTCCGGAATGAAGTAGTCGCGCCGGGCCCTGAATTCGGCGCGCCGGCGCTCGTATTCGGCCAGGCTTTCCGGCTCGAAGCAGGCCAGCGCGGCATGCTGGGCGACCGTGCTGGCGCAGATGAACAGGTTTTGGGCAAGGCGCTCGATGACGGGCGCCAGCGCTTCGGGCACCACCAGCCAGCCCAGGCGCCAGCCGGTCATGTTGAAGTATTTTGAAAAGCTGTTGATGCTGATGACGCTCTGGCCGAGTTCGCCGGGCAGCGCCAGCGCCGAGTGGCCGAAGCACTTCTCATAGCTCAGCCCGAGATAAATCTCGTCGATCAGCATGATGCCGCCCCGGCTGTGGACGAATTCGTGGATGCTTCTCAATTCTTCGGGGGCAATCGAGGTGCCGGTCGGATTCGAGGGCGAAGCCAGCAGCACGCCGCGCGTCCGGTCATTCCAGGCGGCTTCGACCTTTTCGCGGGTCAGCTGGAAGCGTTCGCCAGCGGTCGTCGGAATCAGCACCGACGTGCCTTCGGCGGCGCTGACGAAATGCCGGTTGCACGGGTAGCTCGGGTCGGGCATCAAAATTTCGTCGCCGGATTCGATCAGCGCCAGGCAGGCCAGTTGCAGCGCCGCTGAGGCGCCTGCGGTGATGACGATGCGGCCGGGCGCGACATCGGCGTCAAAGCGGGATGCATACCAGCGGCTGATGCGTTCGCGCAAGGCTGGCAAGCCCATCGCCGGGGTGTACTGGGTGTTGCCCTGTGCAATGGCCTGGCTGGCCGCTTGCTGCACCAGCGGCGGCGCGGTGAAGTCGGGCTCGCCGATGTTCAGGAAAATCATGGGCGAATCGGTGTGCGCCACCTGCTGCGCCAGCGCGCCGGCCGCCTTGGCGACCTCCATGACATAAAAGGGCTCGATGCGAGCGGCCCGCTGGGAAATCTTCAAAGCGGAGCTTTCAAAAAGTGCAAAAAATCAGTTGTTCAGGCTTGGCGAGACTGGTCGTTGGCGACCTCTGTGGCGCGCAGCGAAGGCGCCATTTTGTGCAGCACGCCGTTGACATATTTGTGGCCATCGGTACCGCCGAAAGCCTTCGCCAGTTCGATGCATTCGTTGATCACGACGCGGTAGGGCACATCCAGGCAATGGGTGAATTCATAGGCGCCAATCCACAAAATTGCATGCTCTACCGGCGAAATTTCAGCCATCTTGCGGTCCAGCAGCGGCAGGATATGGGCATCGAGCGACGCTTGCGAATCAATGCAGCCGTGCAGCAGGGCGTCGTAATGGCCGGAGTCGGCCTTGTGAAAACCGACGAGGTCGCGGGTGAATGCATCGATGGCGTCGGCCGGGTTTTTTCCGACCTGGTGCTGGTACAGGGCCTGCAACGCAAACTCGCGGGCGCGGGTGCGGGCGGATTTGTCGGCCGCTTTTTTCACGCCGGTGTCGGTCAGGCCGGTTCGGATTTGCGGAGGCCGCTTGGGTTTGATGAAGGATTCAGCCATAAAGTGCGTTCGAATTTCTGTAAAAAGATAGCCTCATGCCAGCGCGGCAAGAAGATTGGCCATTTCAACTGCCACGCGCGCCGCATCGCGGCCCTTGTCGGTCTGGCGCGCTTCGGCCTGGGTCAGGGTTTCAACCGTCAAGATGGCATTGGCGATTGGCAGCTGGTAGTCCAGCGCCAGGCGTGTCACGGCCGCACCGCTTTCATTGGCCACCAGCTCGAAGTGGTAGGTTTCGCCGCGAATGATGCAGCCCAGGGCGATCAGCGCGTCAAATTTTTCAGTTTCCGCCAGGGCCTGCAGCGCACAGGGCACTTCCAGCGCGCCGGGCACCCGGACATGGGTGATGTTTTTTTCTTCAACCCCAAGCGCGGCCAGTTCATGCAGGCAAGCGGCTGCCAGGGCGTTGGTGATGCCTTCGTTGAAGCGGGCCTGCACGATCCCGATGGCGAGTTTCTTGCCGTCGAGCTTTTCGCCCGGGCCTTTGTCAGCATGGAGCATGGCGTGCTTTTTAAACAG
>JACMQR010000144.1 GCA_014376885.1 Polaromonas sp. | reverse complement strand
GTGCTGCTCAAGCGCGAGGACCAGCAGCCGGTGTTCAGCTTCAAGCTGCGCGGCGCCTACAACAAGATGGCCCACCTGAGCCCGGCGCAACTGGCCCAGGGCGTGATCTGCGCCTCGGCCGGCAACCATGCGCAAGGCGTGGCGATGAGCGCGCAAAAGCTTGGCGCGCGCGCGGTTGTCGTCATGCCGGTCACCACGCCGCAGCTCAAGGTCGATGCGGTCCGGGGCTGGGACGCCGAGGTTGTGCTGCAGGGCGACAGCTACTCGGAGGCCTATGCGCATGCGCTGGTGCTGCAAGAGCAGCACGGGCTGACCTTTGTTCATCCGTTTGACGACCCGGACGTGATTGCCGGCCAGGGCACGATTGCCATGGAAATCCTGCGCCAGCTGCAAACCCTGGGCTCGCGCCGGCTCGACGCGGTGTTTGTCGCCATTGGCGGCGGTGGCTTGATTGCCGGCGTGGCCAACTACATCAAGGCGGTGCGGCCCGAGATCAAGGTGATCGGCGTGCAGATGAACGACTCCGACGCGATGATCCGGTCGGTGAGCGCCGGGCAGCGTGTCACGCTGCCCGACGTCGGCCTGTTTTCAGACGGCACGGCGGTCAAGCTGGTCGGCGAGGAAACCTTTCGCATCAGCCGCGAGCTGGTTGATGAATTCATGACGGTCGACACCGACGCGGTTTGCGCGGCCATCAAGGATGTGTTTGTCGACACGCGCAGCATTGTCGAGCCGGCCGGCGCGCTGGCGGTGGCGGCGATCAAGCAGTATGTGGCCGCGCACAACACCCGGGGCGAGACCTATGCGGCAATCCTGTGCGGCGCCAACATGAACTTTGACCGCCTGCGCTTTGTCGCCGAGCGGGCCGAGGTCGGCGAGGAGCGCGAAGCGCTGTTCGCGGTGACGATCCCCGAGGAGCGCGGCAGCTTCCGGCGGTTTTGCGAGCTGGTTGGCGCGCTGCCCGGCGGGCCGCGCAGCGTGACCGAGTTCAACTACCGCATCAACGACCAGGCGCTGGCCCATGTGTTCGTCGGCCTGAGCACCTCGGCCCGCGGCGAAAGCCTGCAAATCGCCGCCGATTTCACGCACAACGGCTTCAAGGCGCTGGACCTGACGCATGACGATCTGGCCAAGGAGCACATCCGCCACATGGTGGGCGGGCGCAGCGCACTTTCCCGGGACGAGCGCCTGTTGCGCTTTGTCTTCCCCGAACGGCCGGGCGCCTTGATGAAGTTCTTGAGCCTGATGCGGCCGGGCTGGAACATCTCGCTGTTTCACTACCGCAACCAGGGCGCCGACCACGGCCGCATTCTGGTCGGCCTGCAGGTGCCGGTGGCCGACAACAGCGCGTTCCAGGCGTTTTTGGACAGCCTGGGCTACCCGCATGTGGAAGAAACCGCCAACCCGGCCTACCGCCTGTTTTTGCAAAGCTGAACGCTCCGCCGTCATGTCCCTGGCAACGCCCCGACCCGACACCGCCGTGTGCCCGCGCTGCGGCGCTGACCTGCGCTGCGGCATGGCGGCGGGCGATGCCGAATGCTGGTGCGCCCGGTTGCCCCAGGTGATGCCGGTTCCCAGCGCCCCGCCGAGACAAGCGCTGCTGCAGAGCAGCGCAGCCTCCTGCTTTTGTCCCGCCTGCCTGAAACAGATCACCGATGAACGACACCACACCCTTTACCCTCCCCGCGATTGAAGCCACCGCCAACGCTTCGCTCCAAGCCAGGCTGCAGCACAAGATCGACGGCAAGACCAAGCCGCTGGGCGCGCTGGGCCGGCTCGAAGCGCTGGCGCTGCAGCTCGGCCTGGTCCAGCGCAGCGAAGCGCCGGCGCTGCTGCAGCCGCAGATGGTGGTGTTTGCCGCCGACCACGGCATCGCGGCCGAAGGTGTGTCGGCCTACCCGCAGGCGGTGACGGCGCAGATGGTGGCGAACATGCTGGCCGGCGGCGCGGCGGTCAATGTGTTTGCCCGCCAGCATGGCTTTGCGCTGCAGCTGGTCGACGCCGGCGTGGCCGCCGAGCTGCCGGCCCATCCCGGCTTGCAGGCGCGAAAAATCGCCCTGGGCACGAAGAACAGCAGCCAGGAAGCGGCCATGTCGCGGCGTGAGGCCGAGGCCGCGCTCACGGCCGGCAGGCAGACGGTGGCGGCGCTGCCGGGCAATGTCGTGGCGTTGGGCGAGATGGGCATTGCCAACACCTCGGCCGCCGCGCTGCTGCTGGCCCGGCTGACCGGGGCAAGCATCCCTGACGCCGCCGGGCGCGGCACCGGACTGGACGATGCGCAATTGCAGCGCAAGCAGGCGGTGCTGGCGCGCGCGCTGGCGCGGCATCCGGCAACCCAGCCGCTGGATGCCGTGGCCGAACTGGCGGCGCTGGGCGGCTTTGAGATCGCCATGATGGCCGGCGCCATGCTGCAGGCGGCCAGCGAACGCCGGCTGGTGCTGGTCGATGGCTTCATCGCCGGCGCGGCAGCGCTGGTGGCGCAGGCCTTGGTGCCAGCAGTGCGCGACTACCTGGTGTTTTGCCACCGCTCGGCCGAGACCGGCCACGGCCGGCTGCTGGCGCATTTGAACGCCACGCCGCTGCTTGACCTGGACCTGCGCCTGGGCGAGGGCAGCGGCGCGCTGTTGGCCTGGCCGCTGGTGCAGTCGGCGGCGAACTTTCTCAATCACATGGCCAGCTTTGCGTCGGCCGGCGTGAGCGAAAAATAAGCCGCCCGATGCGCCGGTTCATTCGCCACTATCTGCTGGCCATGCAGTTCTTCACGCGCATCCCGGTCACCGGCCGACTGGCCGAGTGGGTGGGCTACAGCCCGGCCATGCTGCGCGCCAGCGCGGCGCACTTTCCGGGTATCGGCGTGCTGGTCGGCAGCGCGGCGGCGGCGTTGTTTGCGCTGCTGGTGCTGGCGCTGCCCGACACCGCCTTCACGCCGCTGGTGGCCGCCAGCCTGTCCACCGTCGCCACCGTCTGGCTGACCGGCGGCTTTCATGAAGACGGCCTGGCCGATGTGGCCGACGGCCTGGGCGGCAGCTACGACCGCGACCGGGCGCTGGAGATCATGAAGGATTCGCGCGTCGGCGCCTTTGGCGCGATGGCGCTGGTGCTGGCCCTGCTGTGCAAGGTGGCGCTGCTGGCGCTGCTCGGCTCGGTCGAGGTGGTTGCCGATGCCGGGGACACGCCGGCGTTTGGCGGCTGGTATGGGTGCGCCGCGCTGTGGCTGGGCCATGTGGTGTCTCGCACCTTGCCGCTGGTGATGATCCGGTGGCTGCCGCATGTCGGCGACAGCGCCGCGTCCAAGTCCAAGCCGCTGGCCGACCAGATCTCACTGGGCGCGCTGGCAGTTGCCTTTTTATGGTGTTTTAGCGCCCTGGCGCTTGCCAGTTATGTACTGGATGCTATTAATTTAATAGTTGCCTGCAGTTTTTCAGTCTTGGCGCTGCTCGGCTTGCTGCGTTTTTTCCGGCGCCGCCTGCAGGGCTTTACCGGCGACTGCCTGGGGACCACGCAGCAGGTTTGCGAAATCGCCTTTTACCTCGGGCTGGCGGTCAGCTTGTGAGCCGATGAAGCTCTGGCTGGTGCGCCATGCGCAGCCTTTGGTGGACGCCGGCGTTTGCTATGGCCGGCTGGATGTGCCGGCCGATGCCCAGGCCACCGCCGAATGCGCCCGACAGTTGGCGGCACTGCTTCCCGCCGGGGTCTCGGTCATCTCCTCACCGCTACAAAGATGCGAGCAGCTGGCGCAAGCGCTGCAAGCGCAAAGGCCGGATTTGGTCTACAAAACCGATGCCCGGCTGCAGGAAATGGACTTTGGGCAGTGGGAAGGCCGTGCCTGGGACGCCATTGGCGCGGCCGCGCTGGACGCCTGGGTGGCGGACTTTGCCGGGCACCGGCCGGGCGGCGGCGAGTCGGTGCAGGCTTTCATGCAGCGGGTGGCCGGGCTGTGGGACGAAACAGGCCGACCCGCCACGGCCGGCGCGGGCCGGGCAGCGAACGCCGGCACGCTGTGGATCACCCACGCCGGCGTGCTGCGCGCCGCCAGCCTGCTCGAGCACGGCATCCGGTGCCTCAGCCGGGCCGACCAGTGGCCCCGCGCCGCTTTGGGATTT
Organism: Polaromonas sp.; assembly: GCA_014376885.1. Lineage (GTDB taxonomy): Bacteria > Pseudomonadota > Gammaproteobacteria > Burkholderiales > Burkholderiaceae_C > Polaromonas. The sequence goes on along the minus strand of JACMQR010000144.1, from coordinate 1,193 downwards.
GGCCAATGGCGCATGCTGGCGCTGGCCCCCGCCCAGCGCTCGGGGCCCGCCGCCGGCGTTGACGACAGCGGCGGCTGAAGAAAGGCCCTGCCGCCGCGCCGGCCGCCCGGCGCTGGCTCGCCCGGCCTGTCCTATTTGTAACCCATAAACGGGGTGCCTGAGCACCCCCCGAAGCCGGCAGCACCGCCTTCCTCCCGCGCCTGTTTTCTTTTCAATGCAACTGAATTTAGTTTTTTACTTTTCTGCTGCTTACAGAAGGAAACGGCTACCTGTTGATTGGAAAATTTCGGATAAACGAGCATGAAAGCCATCTGGCTGCGGCGGCGGCCAGCTGATTTTTTTTACATTTTTTGAGTGATCGCCTAGGCAATTTCCTGCCCGCAGAATTTCGGCTGTCTGGGGCGAATGCAACAGTGGCAGGTCATTGTCCAATCCCGCAGCCAGCGCCAGCTGGCACCAAGCGCCTGCAGACCTTGCTGCCTTGTCAGGGTGTTCCTGAACCAGCAGCCGTCACGCAAAGGAGAAATGTGATGCCCTTGCCAGAACGCGCCAGTCCGCTGAAGATGAGCCGCCGGCGCTCGCTTCAGGTCGGCACGGCCAGCGCTGCGGCCATGTTGGTTGCCAGCCCGCCAACGGCCCCGCCCGCGCAGGCGGCTGATTTGCCTCCCGGCCCGGCAACGCCGGCCTTCATGGTGGAGTTGCCGGTGTACACCGCCAAGCAACCCGTTGCCAGCTTGACGCCGGCCTCGACGCAGCTGGCCAATGTCGGCGGCGAGTGCGGCCGGCCAGCGCACCAGCGGCGCGACGACTTCGCGCCGCAAAAGCTCCACACGCTCCATGTGCGCGAGGCGCTGCACTCGTTTCACCCGGACCTGCCGGCCCAGAAAATCCGGGGCTACGACGGCATCTACCCCGGCCCCACGTTTGCGGCCCGCTATGGCGAGCCCATCGTCGTGCGCATCTACAACGACCTGCCGCGCCACAGCGTGGGCTTTGGCTCGCCCGAAATCAGCACCCACCTGCACAACCTGCACTGCGGCTCGGAAAGCGACGGTTTTTCCGGCGACCACCACAGCGCCGCCAACTACGGCCCCACCCTGACCGGCGCCGGCGGCTACAAAGGCCACCACTATCCCAACTTCTACGCCGGCTACGACCAGTTCGGCGCCACCAATGGCGACCCGCGCGAAGCG